>JAEWJG010000382.1 GCA_023386675.1 Actinomycetes bacterium | reverse complement strand
TGCACGATGCCGGGGCGGTCGGCGCAGCTGAAGGTGAGCACCCAGTGATTGGAGGCGGAGGAGTCGGTCACGCCTCCAGGGTAGTGGGCGCGGGATGTTATGCTGAGTTGTATGTGAGATTTATATGCATTAGGAGGGCCGCATGCAGCAAGTGACCGTGACCGTCGGTCTCGACAGGGACATCTACGAGACGATTGAACGCCTGGCGCACGAGGAGAGCCGGAGCGTGGGCGAGGAGCTCGAGTACATCGCCGGGCGCGTGGCCGTAGGCGAGCCCGTCGAGATCCGTCCGAACTTCAAGAAGCTCGGCTTCGTCGAATTCATCCGCAATCGAGTCGAGGCTTCCGCGGAATGATCGTCGTCGACACCAACGTGCTCTCCGAACTCGCGCGCCCCGCCCCGGATCCACGTGTCCTCGCATGGTTCCGAGCAGCCGATGAGGACGCGCTCCGCATCACGACGGTCACAGTGACGGAGATACTCATGGGCGCGAACCGGATGAACGACAGCCGAGCGTCGGATCGCAAGGCCCACGTCATTCTGGAGGTGATCGCCATGTTCCACGCTCGAACCCTCTCGTTCGGCATGATCGCGGCCGCCGAGTGCGCCAACATCAGGTCGCTTCGCGAAGCCGCCGGGCGACCAGTCGGCCTCGCCGACGCGATGATCGCCGCGACGGCGATCGCCGCCGAGGCCGACGCCATCGCCACGCGCGACAAGGACTTCACCGACATCGGCCTCCCGGTCCTGAACCCCTGGTCCGGGTAGTCCGCGCGGTGTGTTGACGCGCGCTCGCCGGTGCACCACGATCGGTGCATGACCAGCACCGGTGAGGATGCGCCCGACACCCGTACGCGGCCGGCATCCGCCTTCAACGTCGAGCTGAACGGGCTCAACACCATCCAGGAGCAAGAACGGAAGGGTCGCCCGCGCGACCTGTTCTGGCCGTGGTTCGGCGCGAACGTGTCCGTGTTCGGGCTCAGCTACGGGTCGTTCCTGCTCGGGTTCGGCATCTCGTTCTGGCAGGCGACCATCGTCGGCGTCGTCGGCATCGTCGCGTCGTTCCTCCTGTGCGGCATCATCTCGCTGGCCGGGAAGCGCGGGTCGGCGCCGACCATGGTGCTCAGCCGCGCTGTGTTCGGCGTGGAGGGAAACCGCGTCCCGTCATTCCTCTCCTGGCTGCTGACCGTCGGGTGGGAGACGGTGCTCGTCTCGCTCGCGGCGCTCGCGACCGCGACCGTGTTCCAGCAGCTCGGCTGGGAGGGCGGCTGGGTCACCAAGCTGGTCGCGCTCGTCGTCGTCGTCGCGCTGGTCATCGTGGGCGGCGTGATCGGCTTCAACCTGATCATGCGCATGCAGATGGTCATCACGATCGTGACCGGTGTGCTGACCGTGGTCTACATCCTGCTGGTGCTCGGCCACATCGACCTGGGCGCGGTGGCGGCACTGCCGACGGGGGATGCGCCGCACCTGATCGGCGGGTTCGTGTTCATGCTCACCGGCTTCGGCCTGGGCTGGGTGAACGCGGCCGCGGACTACTCGCGCTACCTGCCGCGGTCCGCGCGGAGCGGCTCGGTGGTGGGATGGACGACCTTCGGATCGTCACTCGCCCCGGTCATCCTCCTGATCTTCGGCGTGCTGCTCGCCGGGTCGTCGCAGAAGCTGAGCCAGGCGATCGGCGCCGACCCCATCGGGGCGCTCGCGTCCATCCTGCCGACGTGGTTCCTCGTGCCGTTCGTGATCGTCGCCGTGCTCGGGCTCGTCGGCGGCGCGGTGCTCGACATCTACTCGTCGGGGCTCGCGCTGCTCAGCGTCGGCGTCCGCGTCCCGCGCTACGTCGCGGCCGGCATCGACGGCGTGATCATGACCGCCGGCGCCGTGTACGTCGTCTTCGTCGCCACCGACTTCATCGGCCCCTTCCAGGGCTTCCTCATCACCCTCGGCGTGCCGATCGCCGCGTGGTGCGGCATCTTCATCGGCGATATCCAGCTCCGCCGTCGCGACTACGCCGAGTCGGAGCTGTACGACCGCCGGGGACGTTACGGCGCGGTGCGCTGGCTGCCGATCGCGCTCATCGTCATCGGCACCGTCATCGGATGGGGACTGGTCACCAACACCTACGCCGACTGGCTGAGCTGGCAGGGCTACCTGCTCGGTCCGATCGGCGGCAAGAAGGGCGACTGGGCGTTCGCCAACCTGGGCGTGCTGGTCGCACTGCTGATCGGCTACCTGGGCACCATCCTGTTCTCGCGCAACGCCGTGCGGCGGCAGGAGGGACGATGACCGGCCCGACCCTCGTGGTCGTCGACATGCAGCAGGTGTTCGGCGACCCGGCGAGCCCGTGGTTCACGCCGAAGTTCGCGGTCGCGGAGGCGGCGATCGCGGGGATGCTGCCCGCGTTCGGCGCCAACGTCGTGTTCACGCGCTTCATCGCGCCCGAGAAGCCCGAGGGCGCGTGGGTGCCGTACTACGAGCAGTGGCCGTTCGCGCTGGTGCCGGAGGACGACCCGCTCTACGACCTCGTGCTCGCCTTCCGCGACACGGGCCATCCTGTCGTCACCGAGCCGACGTTCGGCAAGTGGGGCAACAGCCTCCGCGACGCGCTCGCCGGGTCGCAGGATGTGGTGCTCGCGGGCGTCTCGACGGACTGCTGCGTGCTGTCCACCGCGCTGGGCGCCGCCGACGCGGGGGTGCGCATCCGGGTCGCGGCCGACGCCTGCGCCGGCCTCTCGGACGCCGACCACCAGCGCGCGCTCGACGCCATGGCGCTGTACGCCCCGCTCATCGAGATCACGGACAGCGCTGGCGTCCTGGACGGCCTCCGGTAGAATCGTCTGCGGTCGGCGGTTCCCGCTCGGCCCTGGGCGCGCACATGGGCGCGTAGTCGACCCGCCATCCTCCTTCCCGCACGGGAACGCAGAGGCCGCACGATGCGGAATGGTCGGGGAACGCCGTCCGTTGGACAGACTCGTATGACTGCCACCTCGACGACTCCGGTGCCCGTCGCACCCAGATTCCCGTGGACCGGGCTGATCGCCTTGGCCGCTGCCACCTTCCTCTCCGTCACCAGCGAGATGATCCCGACCGGCCTGCTGCCGGACATGAGCGCCTCCCTCGGTGTGAGCGAGGCGCAGATCGGCCTGCTGGTGACCGTGTTCGCATTCACCGTGGTGGTGACCAGCACGCCGCTCACCGCGCTGACCAAGCGCTGGCCGCGGCACGGGCTGCTGATCGCCATCCTGGTGGTTCTCGGCATCTCCAACGCCCTCACCGCGGTCGCGCCGAGCTACGGGTTCGTCGTCGGCTCGCGCATCCTGGGCGGCGTCGCGCACGGCATGTTCTGGTCGATCGTCGGCGCCTACGCCGGCCACCTGGTGCCGAAGGCGCAGATCGGCCGGGCGGTCTCGATCACCCTCGGCGGCGGGACGCTCGCGTTCGTCCTCGGCGTGCCGCTCGGGACCTTCGCCGGGCACCTCTTCGGCTGGCGGCTGTCGTTCGGGATGCTCGCCGTGCTCATGCTCGCCGGCGCGGTCGTCATCTGGAAGCTCCTCCCCGCCGTGGAGCGGGACGAGGATGCGGTGGGCATCCGGCGTCGCGACCGCACGGCTCCCAAGCCACGCGACCGGACCGTCCCGGCGGTGATCATGGTGTGCCTCATCGCCGCCGTGACCATGGTCGGCCACTACGCGTTCTACACGTTCGTCGTGCCGTTCCTGACCGGTCCGATGGGGGTCCCCGCGGGGAACGTCGGCGCGCTGCTGTTCGTCTACGGGATCGCCGGAGCCGGCGGCCTGTTGCTGGCCGGCTCGGTGCTCGGTCCGCGTCCGCAGCTCGGCCTCGTGCTCGCGCTGGGGGTGACCGGCGTGTCCGTCGCGGCGCTGGCGCTCGTATACGCGCAGCCGGTCGTCGCACTCATCGCCTTCCTGCTGTGGGGCCTCGCTTTCGGGGCGCTGCCTCCGCTGCTGCAGACGCGGTTGCTGCACACGTCGTCCGCCGCGTTCCGCGACACGGCCAGCGCCCTGTACACGACCTCGTTCAACGTCGGGATCGGCGGTGGAGCCCTGCTCGGCTCCCTCGTCTTCGATGCCGGGGGCCTCCTGATGCTGCCGTGGTGCTACGTCGGGCTGCTGGTCGTGTCGGTCGTGCTGGTGATGATCGTCGGCCGCATGACGCGACAGCGCAGCGCAGTCACGGCTTGAGCGCTCAGGCGACGGCCACGCCGTCGCGCCAGACGCTCTGGACGGCGAAGCCGTCGTCGAGCAGCACTGCATCGGCACGATAGCCCGGCTGCAACCGCCCGAGGTCGGAGCTGCGCCCGACGGCGGCCGCCGGCGTCTCAGTCACCGCGCGCACGGCATCCGCCACGGGAAGCCCCACGTCCTGCAC
>JAEWJG010000364.1 GCA_023386675.1 Actinomycetes bacterium | reverse complement strand
GCCGAGCACCACGAGCTCGGGATCGAGGAGGGCGAGCACGGGCACCACGCCGACGGCGACGCGGCGGGCGAGCTCGCCGAGGAAGGCGTCGGCGTCGGACCCGTGCCGCGCCGCCAGCCGGGCGACGGCCGGCCCGCCGATGAGGTCCTGCAGGTCGCGGGCGTCCTCATCCAACTCGGCGGCGGAGCGGGGGATGGGCAGGTAGCCGATCTCGCCCGCGCCGCCCGACGCCCCCCGGTGGACGCTGCCGCCCTGGTCGACGGACAGGCCGAGGCCTTCGTCGAGCCAGAGCAGGGCGAACCCGCCGGTGCCGTGCCCGGCGCCGTCCGTGCGTTCGGCCAGGGCCGCGAGGTTCACGTCGTTGTCGATGTGCACGGCGATCCCGAGCGCGTCGGACAGCCGCTTGCGGATGCCCTGCTTCGGCCAGCCCGGGAGCGTCTCGATGTAGGTGAGCTCGTCGGTGCGGGGGTCCAGGGCGCCCTGCACGCCGATGCACACGGCGCCGACGCGCTGCGGGTCGGCGTCCGACGCCGCGCAGGCCGCGTCGATGGCGAGGCGGATGTCCTCCTCGGGTGTGCGCCCGGCGAGCGGGGTGACGGCGATCGCTCGCTCGGCGCCCGCAGCGTCCACGACGGTCGAACGGATCGCCTCCGCGTCGATGTCGACCGCGACGCCGAGCATCCGGTCGGTCCGCACCGCATAGCTGGCGGCGTTGGGTCCACGGCCGCCCGAGACCTCGCCGACCACGTGGATGAGGCCCGCGGTCTCCAGCCGCGCCACCATCTGGGCTGCGGTGGGCTTCGAGAGCCCGGAGAGCTCTCCGATGCGGGAGCGGGTGAGGTCGCCGTGCTCGAGCAGCAGAGACAGCGCCGTGCGGTCGTTGGTCTCGCGCAGCCACCCGGGGGTGCCGCGAACCGGTCCGGCCATCCTCATCCCTTCGTTGGAACGATCCTTCCCGGTGAATGTATCAGGAAAGTTTCTTTATAGTAAAGCTCCTGTTTCTTCTCGCAGGAAGTGAACCGTGCGAGAGCCCTGCTACGTGCACCAGACGGAAGGGAAGAACCATGAGAAACCGCATCGCACATCGCCGCACCGCCGCTCTGGTCGCGACCGCCGCGGCTGCCCTCCTCGCGCTCGCCGGCTGTTCGTCGGCGGGCGGGGGATCGCTGTACTCGACATCCGCGCCGGCGAGCGGATCGGCGTCCTCGTCCGCGTCGGGCGCCGCGTCCGGCGCCGCCCTGAAGACCGGCTCCACCAGCCTCGGAACGGTCGTGGTCGACGGCAAGGGACTCACCGCCTACGTCTTCGACAAGGACACCCCGAACTCCGGCAAGAGCGCGTGCTCCGGCGCCTGCGCCGCCCAGTGGCCGGCCATCGAGACCGACAGCGCGAAGCCCGCAGTGACGGGCGTCAGCGGCACCGTCGGCACCATCACCGGCGTGGACGGCAAGAAGCAGGTCACCCTGAACGGCCTGCCGCTCTACACCTTCGCGGGCGACTCGTCGGCCGGGGACGTCACCGGCCAGGGCCTGGGCGGGATCTGGTGGGTCGTGAGCCCCGCCGGCAGCAAGATCGCCTCGAGCTCCACCTCCACGAGCGGGGGCGGCTACACGAAGTAGGAACTCAGACGGAGACCGCGGCGAACGCGCGCGCGTGGTCGACCAGGCGGTCGAACGCGGCGTCCAGATCCGGGTCGACCTTCTGGCGCCCGGCGTCGGCGAGGAACCACTCCACGATCTCGCCGGCGCCGCGCGCGAAGGGCACCTTCGCCTGGAAGCCGGGCACGAGCGCCTTCACCTTGCTGTTGTCGAAGTGCATCGAGTGCGCCTTGTCGCCGAGGAGCCCCGGTCCTGCGTCCGGGATCACCGCGGCGATCGACTCGCTCGCGACGTGCACCAGCTCGGCCTCGACGCCGAGCGCCTCGGCGAGGTCGCAGTAGATCCGGTCCCAGGTCGGGGCCTCGTCGCCCGTGATGTGGAAGCTGTCGCCCACCGCCTCCGGGCGCCCGAGCAGGCCGACGAACGCGACCGCGAAGTCGGTGTTGTGCGTGATCGTCCAGCGGCTGGTGCCGTCGCCGTGCACAATGACCGGCGCGCCTCGCCGCATCCTGGCCAAGTCGGTCCAGTGCCCGGTGGTCGGGATCATCGTGCGGTCGTAGGTGTGCGAGGGGCGCACGATCGTGACGGGGAAGCCGCGGTCGCGGTACGCCTCCATGAGCAGGTCCTCGCAGGCGATCTTGTCGCGCGAGTACTGCCAGAACGGGTTGCGCAGGGGAGTGGACTCGGTGACCGGCACGCGTGACGGCGGCTTCTGGTAGGCCGACGCCGAACTGATGAACGCGAACTGACCGACCCGGCCCTCGAACAGCGCCAGGTCGGTGCGGATGTGCTCCGGGGTGAACGACAGGAACTCCGCCGCCACGTCGAAACTGCGCTCGCCGAGGACGCGGTGGACGCTCTCCGGGTCGCGGACGTCGGCGTGCAGCACCTCGACGCCGTCGGGCAGGGGACGCGTCGAGCTGTTCCCGCGGTTCACCACCGTGACCTCGTGGCCCTGCTCCAGCGCCTCCGCGACGCAGGCCGAGCTGATGACGCCCGTCCCTCCGATGAAGAGTGTCCGTGTCGCTGCCATCACCGCTCCTTCACGTTCCGGGAGGGACCTCCGCCCGAATGGCCAGGCTAGTCCCGAGTCACCGCACGTGCGATACCGGGTCGAGGCCCGGATGCGGCGCGCGTACACTGCCAGGCGAACCGAGCCCGAGGAGTCCGCCGACCCGTGTCAACCCTGCGCACCTGGCCCGCACTGGCCGTCGCCTGCTTCCTGGCCGTCGTCGTCGCCGTGGCGCTGACCGCGGTTCTGGCGCTCATCCTGCGGCTGATCGGGCGGCGACAGGAGTGGCCCGCGCTGCTCATCCGGCGCTCGCGGCTGCCGTTCCGGCTGTTCCTCCTCGTGATCGTGCTGTGGATCGCCGTGACGCTCACGCTGCCCAAGGACACGACGCCCGCGTGGCGGACCGGCGTCCAGCACACCTTCCTCATCCTGGCCATCGCCACGGGGACCTGGTTCGCCGCGGCACTCGTGATCTTCGTCGAAGACCTCGGTCTCGCCCGCTACCGGATGGACGTGCCGGACAACCGCTACGCGCGTCGCGTGCGCACGCAGGTGCTCATCCTGCGCCGGCTGACCGTCGTCGCGGCCGTCGTCGTCGGCCTGGGCGCCATCCTGCTCACCTTCCCGGCGCTGCAGGCGGCCGGCGCCAGCCTGCTCGCCTCGGCCGGGGTCGTCGGCATCATCGCCGGTGTCGCCGCGCAGTCCAGCCTCGCCAACCTGTTCGCCGGGATCCAGCTCGCCTTCTCGGACGCCATCCGCATCGACGACGTCGTGGTGGTCGAAGGGCAGTGGGGCACCATCGAGGAGATCACGCTCACCTACGTGGTCGTCCACGTCTGGGACGACCGGCGGCTGGTGCTGCCCTCGACGTGGTTCACCACGAAACCGTTCGAGAACTGGACGCGGCAGCACAGCGAGCTGCTCGGATCCGTGGAGTTCGACCTCGACTGGCGGGTGTCGACCGGAGGGATGCGCGCCGAGCTGAATCGCATCCTCGCCGGGACCGACCTGTGGGACCACCGCACGGGCATCCTGCAGGTGACGGACGCGGTCGGCGGCTGGGTGCGCGTGCGCGTGCTGGTGACCGCGAGGGACGCGCCGACGCTGTTCGACCTCCGCGCCCTCGTGCGCGAGCGCCTCATCGACTGGATGCAGCGCTACGCGCCGGCGTCGCTCCCGCGGCAGCGCGTCGAGCTGGTGGAGCAGCCGGAGACGCAGGAGCGGCCGGTGCGGGCGCGCAGCGAGGACGAGGGCCGGCTGTTCAGCGGAACGCCCGCGGGAGAGCAGCGGGCGCAGCAGTTCACCGACGCGATCCCCGTCGTGCGGTCGCCGGACGGCGAGCCGGTGGCGATCGACCCCGACGACCTCCCCGACACCGACAGAGCACCGAAGGAGAACCGATGACCGACCGCGACGCCTCGACCGCTGCCGCCGCTCCTGTCGACGGACCGGACGCCGCGCACCGCCGGCCGGAGGGACTCGACGACGCCACCGTGGAGGCGCTCGGCAAACTCTCGGAGGCGCTGGAGGTGATGGAGCAGGCCCGCGGGTTCCTGTACGGGTTCCACCGGCTGACCGGCAAGGCCGATCTCACCCTCGGCGAGGCCGTGGAGGCGCTGAGAGACGCCGGGCACTCCGAGCTCGCCGACCGCATCGAGCGCGAATTGGTGGGCCGGAACGTCATCGAGGGGCGCTGGACGTTCCAGATCGTCGAGGACTTCGACGACGGCTACTACACGCTGTTCAAGGACCTGGAGAAGGATGCGCGCGACCGGCTCGCCGGGGGCCGCCGCCACCTCTTCGAGGCGGAGATGAAGGAGGAGCGGCGGACCCACGGCGAGCCCGGCCACGAGGCGCGGCCCGGCGAGGGCTGAATCAGGCGATCGACTCGACCGCGGCGACGATCGTGCCGACCGCCACATCCGGCGCCGACAGCATCGAGACGTGACTCGACGGCGTCTCGACGATGGTGGCGTCGGCGCGCTCGGCCATCCGGCGCTGCAGCGCGGGCGGGATCACCTTGTCCTCGGTGCCGACGACCGCCCACACCGGACGGTCGCGCCAGGCGGGGACCGGTGCGGGACTCGTGTTGGCGAGCAGCGAGATGGGCCGCTGGCCCGCGACGATCTGGTCGCGCGCCTCCACCTCCAGATCCTGCGCGAAGAACTGGTGCACCGTGGGCGGCTTGAGGTACGCGTCCGCGTTCCCCTCCTCGGCGCCCGGGAAGCCGACGATGTCGAGAACGGTCGTCGGGTCGGGCACGTCGAGCGCCGACCCGGAGCCGCCCAGCAGCCCGAACACCGTCTCGCCCTCGTCCGGCAGGAACGCGTCCACGTAGACGAGCGCGCGAACGTCGCCGCCGTTCAGCCCCGCGGCGCTGATGACCGCGCCGCCGTACGAGTGACCGACGAGGACGACCGGACCCTCGGTGCGCTGGGAGATGAACGACGCGACATAGGCGCCGTCGCCGACCGCTCCGCGGAGGAGGTTCGGCGGGGCGAGCACGGTGAAACCGCGGTCGCGGAGGTCGGTGATGACGGGGTTCCAGCTGGACGCGTCCGCCCAGGCTCCGTGGACGAGGACGATCGTGGGGTTGGCCATGGAGGTTCCTTCGCTCGGTGCTGTGAACGGTGGGGTGACGCTCTCGGAACGGCGTCAGGCTAGGGGCTGCGCTCGCCATGCGTCTACCCCCGGCGACGTCTGTTCCCCTCCCGTTCCCGCCGCCGCCACCCGCCCTCTCCTCCCGCCCCTCCCCCCTTCCTCGAGTCGGAGTTTCGGCCATCCTGGCTTCGAAACTCCTGCCGGACTGTCATTCGTCGGAGATTCGACATCCGATTTCCGACTCTCCCCACTCGGATGCGGCGGCAGGTTCTCCACAGATTCGGACGTCAGGCGCCATGGGCCGGGGGCGGGCCGAGAGGGTGGGGACATGATTGATCTCGCAACACTCGACCAGCTCGGGGGAGTCGCCTCCGCCCACCAGTTGCGCGCCGCGGGCGCGTCCTCGGGCGACCTCACCGCGGCCGTCCACACCGGTGCGCTCCGCCGCATCCGGAAGGGGTACTACGCCACGGGGGCGGCGTCACCTGCGGCGGTCGCCGCCGTTCTGCGTCGAGGACGTCTGTCGTGCGTGTCCGCCGCACGGAGCTACGGCCTGTGGGCCGGCGACGATGGGAGGCTGCATCTGCAGTTCGGGCCGAAGTCCCGGGCCGGTCCGCACCGCGACCACGTCCGCCATTGGTTCGCCGGCGAAGCGAACCAGCACGTGTGGCGGGTCTCGCTGGACGACTGCCTCCGGTCCGTTGCGCGATGCGCGGACGAGGAGACCGCGGTCGCGGTGTTCGACACGGCCATCTCCGCCGGCTTGACCAGCCCGCCGGTTCTGCGGCGGATACTTGCGCGGCAGCCGGTCAATGTGCGCGCGCGGGCCCTGCTCGCGCGGCCGGGTTCGGATTCCGGCGTCGAGTCGATCGCCCGGCAACGCTTGGAGGCGCAGGGGCACATCGTCGAGCAGCAGCTCCATGTGCCGGGAGTGGGCCGCGTCGACATGCGGATCGACGGGCTGCTGTACCTGGAGGTGGACGGGTTCGCGTTCCATGGCGACCGCGCGGCGTTCGAGCGCGATCGCCTCCGGGATGCGACGCTCGGGGCCGCGGGCCACCTCCGGATGCGCGTGTCGGCGGCGCAGGTGCGGGACGAATGGCCGGCCGTGCTCGGTCGCATCGAAC
This sequence comes from Actinomycetes bacterium, assembly GCA_023386675.1. GTDB lineage: Bacteria > Actinomycetota > Actinomycetes > Actinomycetales > Microbacteriaceae > Leifsonia. Next base: position 3,433 of record JAEWJG010000364.1, on the reverse strand, counting down.
GTATCCTGACGCACTCGGCGAACTCACAGGAACGGCGGGACCAACCGGGACACCTTGCGTGTTCCATCTACTGACGGCGCCGCAGCCAGCGCGCCGCACGAGGAGGAAACGTGACACAGGACTACCGCAAGAGCCCGGAGGCCGTGGGCCGGCTCACGCCGCAGCAGTACGCGGTCACCCAGGAGGCCGCCACGGAGCCGGCGTTCCGCAACAAGTACTGGGACAACCACGACGAGGGTCTCTACGTCGACATCGTGTCGGGCGAGCCTCTCTTCGCGTCCGTGAACAAGTACGACAGCCGTTCCGGATGGCCGAGCTTCACCATCCCGGTCGAGCCGGGCAACATCGTCGAGAAGACCGACCGCACGTACGGGATGATCCGCACCGAGGTCCGCTCCGCGCACGGTGACAGCCACCTCGGCCACCTGTTCGACGACGGCCCCGCCGAGGCAGGCGGGCTGCGCTATTGCATCAACTCGGCCGCCATGCGCTTCATCCCGCTGGACGAGCTCGACGAGGCCGGCTACGGCCAGTACACCCATCTTTTCGAGAACAAGTAACGAACGAAGGAGACGAACATGACGGAGAAGGCCATCCTCGCCGGAGGTTGTTTCTGGGGCATGCAGGACCTCATCCGCAAGCTCCCCGGCGTGACGGACACGCGCGTCGGCTACACCGGCGGTGACGTCCCGAACGCCACCTACCGCAACCACGGCACCCACGCCGAGGCGATCGAGATCGAGTACGACCCCGAGAAGACCAGCTACCGCGATCTGCTCGAGTTCTTCTTCCAGATCCACGACCCGTCGACGAAGAACCGCCAGGGCAACGACATCGGCACCAGCTACCGTTCCGCCATCTTCTACGAGGACGACGAGCAGCGCCGCATCGCCGAGGACACCATCGCCGACGTGGACGCCTCCGGGCTCTGGCCCGGAAAGGTGGTGACCGAGGTGACGGCCGCCGGACCGTTCTGGGAGGCCGAGCCGGAGCACCAGGACTACCTGGAGCGCATCCCGTGGGGCTACACCTGCCACTTCGTGCGCCCGGGCTGGAAGCTGCCGAAGCGCGAGTCCGCCGCGAGCTGACCCTCACCGGCGGTCCACAGTGAGCGTCGTGTCGCGGGCCCTGCCCGGGATGCGGCGCTCGCTGCGATACTGACCGGGTGAGCAGGGATGCGGGGGGCAGTGGTTCGGGCCCTGAACCGGGAAGTGGTTCGGGCCGTGAACCGGGCAGTGATCCGGCCGTCTCGGTCCGCGGCCTGACGAAGGCCTACGGCGCCGTCGAGGCCGTCCGCGGCGTCGACTTCGAGATCCCGGCAGGCGAGACCTTCGCCCTGCTCGGGCCGAACGGTGCGGGCAAGAGCACGACCATCGAGATCCTCGAGGGTTACCGCGACCGCACGTCCGGTCAGGTGTCGGTGCTCGGGGTCGACCCGGCCACCGGCGGCACGGCCTGGAAGTCGCGGCTCGGGATGGTGCTGCAGACCACCGCGGAGGCGGCGAACGTCTCGGTGCGTGAGCAGCTCACCCACTTCGCCCGGTTCTATCCCGCCCCGCGGGACGTCGAGGAGGTCATCGCCGCCGTCGGCCTCACCGAGAAGGCGAAGACCCGGGTGAGCAATCTGTCCGGGGGCCAGCGCCGGCGGCTGGATGTGGCCCTCGGCGTGATCGGGCGCCCCGAGCTGCTCTTCCTCGACGAGCCCACGACCGGGTTCGACCCCGAGGCGCGGCGGCAGTTCTGGGAGCTGATCCGGCAGCTGAAGCGCGAAGGCACCACCATCCTGCTCACCACGCACTACCTGGAGGAGGCCGCTCAGCTCAGCGATCGCGCGGCGGTCATCGCCGCAGGGCGCCTCGTGGCCATGGGCCCGGTCGGCGAGCTCGGCGGGGTGACGGCCCGCATCCCGATCGTGCGCTGGCGGGACCGCGACGGGTCGCTGCGGTCCGAGCGCAGCGACCACCCCGCCTCCCTCGTGGCGCGCCTGGTGGGCGAGGCCGACGGCGAGCCTCGGGAGCTGGAAGTCATCCGGCCCAGCCTGGAGGACATCTACCTCGACCTGGTCCGCGCGGCAGAGACGCCGGCCGGGGTGACCGCATGAGCGCCGCATCGCTCGGACTCGAGCGCGCCCGCTACGAGACGCTGGTCTACTTCCGCCAGCCGGACACGATCTTCTTCACCTTCCTGTTCCCGGTCGTCATGCTGGGGATCTTCTCCGTCGCCTTCCAGGGCCTCGGCAACGTGGGCGCCAACCCGGACGGGTCGGGCGGGATCACCCGCGCCGCCTACTACCTGCCCGGGATGATCGCCGCGGGCATCCTCCTGTCGGGCGTGCAGAACCTTGCCGTCGACATCGCGGGGGAGAAGAGCGACGGGACCTTGAAGCGCCTGGGCGGCACCCCGCTGCCGGTGCTGTCGTACTTCACCGGCAAGATGGGCCAGGTGCTCGCGACGAGCGTGCTGCAGATCGCCCTGCTCCTCATCGTCGCCCGCGTCGCGTTCGGCGTCGCGCTGCCCACTGAACCGGAGCTGTGGCTGCGGTTCGCCTGGATCTATCTGCTCGGGATCGTCACCTCGGCGGTGCTCGGGATCGCGCTGTCCTCGGTGCCGCGCACCGGTCGCAGCGCGACGGCGGTGATCATCCCGATCGTGCTGATCCTGCAGTTCATCTCCGGCGTCTACATCCCGTTCGACGTGCTGCCGACCTGGTTGCAAAACGTGGCCGCCGTGTTCCCCCTGAAGTGGATCGCGCAGGGGATGCGCAGCGTGTTCCTGCCCGACGGCTTCGCGTCGTCCGAGCCGAGCGGCGGCTGGCAGCTCGGGTGGATCGCGGTGGTGCTCGTGGCGTGGCTCGTCGTCGGGTTGATCGGGTGCCGGCTCACGTTCCGCTGGGTCCGCCGCAACGGCTGATCGGCGTGACAGCCGTTCAGCGGCGCTCCAGCAGCACCGCGACCTCCATGTGGCCGGTCTGCGGGAACATGTCGAGCACGCGGCCGGCGCGGACCCGGTAGGACGGCATCCGGGCGAGGTCGGCGGCCAGGCTCTTCGGGTTGCAGCTGGAGTAGACGACGCTCGGCACGCCGGATGTCTCCAGCCAGCCGGACAGCTCGGCACCGATCCCGCGGCGCGGCGGGTTCACGATCACCAGCTCCGGAGAGGTCGCGGCGCCGAGCGCGAACGCGGTCGCGTCGCCGGCCCGGAACGCGACCTGCGGCAGCCCCGCGGCGGAGGCGCTGGCCCGCGCGCTACGGACCGCCTCCCGGCTGGTCTCGACGCCGACGACCCGGCGGCCGGGCGCGGCGACGTGCAGCGCGAAGCCGCCGACGCCGCAGTAGAGGTCCCACACCGAGGCGGGGGAGACTTCGTCCACCCAGGCCGCGACCTGCGCGTACAGCTCGGTCGCCACGGCGGTGTTGGTCTGGAAGAAGCTCTG
>JAEWJG010000336.1 GCA_023386675.1 Actinomycetes bacterium | reverse complement strand
GTCCTCCGCCGCTTCCGGCTGCGGGTCGTCCGACGCGGTCCCCGCGTCCGCCGCGTCCACCTCGAACGCGAGCAGCGGCTCCCCCACCGCGACCGTCACGCCCGGCTCCACGAACAGCCGCGACACGCGCCCGTCGTACGGCGCGGGCAGCTCAACGAGCGCCTTGGCCGTCTCGACCTCTGCGATGATCTGGTTGAGCTGCACGGTGTCCCCGACGGCGACCTTCCACGCGACCAGCTCCGACTCGGTCAGACCCTCGCCGAGGTCGGGCAGCGCGAACTCCTTGACCGCCATCAGTCCTCCACCCCGCTCAGCGAGTTCGGCCGGTCCATCGCGCGGTCGATGCCGTCGAGGATGCGGTCGAGGTCGGGCAGGTGCGCCGACTCCAGGCGTGCCGGGGGATACGGGATGTCGTGCCCGGTGATCCGGACCGGCGCGTGCTCCAGGTGGTAGAAGCAGCGCTCGGTGATGGACGCGGAGATCTCCGCGGCGAGGCCGCCGGACAGCGCGGCCTCGTGCGTCACGACCAGCCGGCCGGTGCGCTTCACCGACGCGACCACCGTGTCCAGGTCGAGGGGCGACAGCGAGCGCAGGTCGATGACCTCGACCGAGACGCCCTCGTCGGACGCCGCGACCGCCGCATCCCGCGCCAGCTGCACCAGGCCGCCGTAGGTCACCAGGGTCACGTCGGTGCCCTGCGTCACCACACGCGCGGTGCCCATCGGGCGGGCGTCGGCGAGCGGGGCGTCCTCATCCACGTCGCCCTTGGCGTGGTAGCGGCGCTTCGGCTCGAAGAACAGCACCGGGTCGTCGGAGGCGATGGCCTGCTGGATGAGGGTGAACGCGTCCTGCGGGTCGGACGGGCTGACCACGCGCAGGCCCGCCGTGTGGGCGAAGTACGCCTCGGGCGAGTCGGAGTGGTGCTCCGCGGAGCCGATGCCGCCGGCGAACGGGACGCGGATGACGATCGGCATCCGCACATCCCCGTTGGTCCGGTAATGCATGCGGGCGACCTGGTTCACGATCTGGTCGAAGGCCGGGTAGATGAAGCCGTCGAACTGGATCTCGACCACCGGCCGGTAGCCGCGATACGCCATCCCGACCGCGGTGCCGAGGATGCCGGACTCGGCGAGCGGCGAGTCCATCACCCGGCGCGGACCGAACTCGGTCTGCAGGCCGTCGGTGACGCGGAAGACACCGCCGAGGGTGCCGATGTCCTCCCCCATCAGGACGACGTGGTCGTCGGCCGCGAGCGCGCGGCGGAGGCCGGCGTTGATCGCCTTGGCCATGCTGAGGGATGTCATCGTCCGTCACTTCCCACGAAGGTGCGCAGGTAGCGCGAGTAGTGGTCCCGCTCGCGGGCGAGGCCGGTGTGCGGCTCGGCGTACACGTTGTCGAAGACGGACAGCGGGTCCGGGTCGTCGAGCGAGGTGATGCCCGCGCGCATCTCGGCGGCGACGGCGTCGGCCTTGGCGACGATCGCGGTCATCCGCTCGTCGGTCAGGGCACCCTGGCCGTTCAGGGACGCCTCGACGCGCGACACCGGGTCCTTGCCGCGCCACAGGTCGAGCTCTGAGGCGTCGCGGTAGCGGGTGGGGTCGTCGGCGGTGGTGTGCGGGCCCATCCGGTACGTGACGGCCTCGATGAAGGTCGGGCCGCCTCCGCTGCGGGCCCGGTCGAGGGCGGCGCGGGTGACGGCGAGCACGGCCAGGACGTCGTTGCCGTCGACCCGAACGCTCGGCACCCCGAAGCCCGGCGCGCGGTCGGCGATGGGACGCTGCGCCTGCAGCGAGACCGGCTCGGAGATCGCGTACTGGTTGTTCTGGCAGAAGAAGACGACGGGGGCGGCGTACGTCGCGGCGAAGATCAGCGCCTCGTTGACATCCCCCTCGCTGGTGGCGCCGTCGCCGAAGTACGCGACGGCGACCGCGTCGGTGCCGTCGGCCTGGATGCCGAGCGCGTACCCGGTCGCGTGCAGCGTCTGCGCGCCGATGATGACCTGCGGGGTCGCCATGTTGATGTCGTACGGGTTCCAGCCGCTCTGGGTCGTGCCACGCCAGACGCGCAGCAGGTCGACGAGGCCGGCGCCGCGGCAGTAGGCGACGCCGTGCTCGCGGTAGCTGGAGAAGACGAAGTCGTCGGAGCGCAGCGCGCGTCCGGAGCCGATCTGGGCCGCCTCCTGGCCCAGCAGCGGCGGCCACAGGCCCAGTTCGCCCTGACGCTGCAGGGCGGTCGCCTCTGCGTCGATGCGGCGGATGATGCGCATGTCCTCGTAGAGCGCGAGCAGCTGGTCCGTGCCGATGTCCGAGACCCACGCGTCGTAGCGGTCGTCCTGATGGCGGACGCCGTCCGCGTCCAGCAGGGTCACGACGTCGATGACGCCGAGGCCGAGGCGCCCAAGATCTGTGTGGGAGCCACTCCGACGGGTGGCGGGCTGATTGTCGATCGTCACGGTTCACGCAACCTTCACTCTCGCGCCCGGGCGCGCGCTTGTGGCGCGCGAACCGGCTTCCGGCCTCCTTGCCGGAATTGAGGGAAGGCTACGCTCCCGGATCAGCGCGCACAACCATCGGCGTGTCGACCGTGCAGGATGCTCTATCCGCCCCGGGCGGGAGCTGCTAGCTTTCACACTATGCGCAGCTTCGACAACACCGACCGACGCATCCTCCTGGCGCTCGCGGACGACCCGCGATCCACCAACGTGTCGCTCGCCGACCGTCTCGGGCTCAGCCGGAACACCGTGCAGTCGCGGGTCGCCGAACTGGAGCGCAGCGGCGCTTTCCTGTCGTTCGAGCGGCGCATCTCGGCGCGGGTCGCCGGGTACCCGCTTGCCGCATTCGTCAACGTGCACGTGCAGCAGCAGCGGCTCGCGGCCGTGGTGGAGAGCCTCGCCGCGATCCCCGAGATCGTGCAGGCGCACGGGCTGTCGGGGCCGTCCGACCTGCTGCTGCGGGTGGTGTGCGTGGATGCGGAGGACCTGTTCCGCATCACCGGCATCATCCAGTCGACCGAGGGCGTCGACCGGGCCGAGACGTCGCTCGACATGGGCGAGCTCATCCCCTACCGACTCCGCCCTCTTCTCACCCGCGACGCGTAGCCCGCGGGACGCACGAAGGCCGCGCCGACCAGGGGTCGACGCGGCCTTCGAGTGAGAGACGGGTTACGCCTCGGCGGGAGCCTCCGCGGGGGCGGCGTCGGCCGGAGCCTCGGCAGCAGCCTCCTCGGCGATCACCGGGGCGAGCGACAGCTTTCCGCGGTCGTCGATCTTGGTGATCTCGACCAGGATCTTCTGTCCGACCCCGAGCACGTCCTCGACGTTCTCCACGCGCTTGCCACCGGCGAGCTTGCGGACCTCGGAGATGTGCAGCAGGCCGTCCTTGCCCGGGAGCAGCGAGACGAACGCACCGAATGCGGCGATCTTGACGACGGTTCCGAGGAACTGCTCGCCGACCTCCGGGTTGGTGGGGTTCGCGATCGCGTTGACCTGGGCGCGGGCCGCCTCGGCCGACGGGCCGTCGGTGGCGCCGATGTAGACGGTGCCGTCCTCCTCGATGGAGATCTCGGCGCCGGTCTCATCCTGGATCGCGTTGATCGTCTTGCCCTTCGGGCCGATCAGCTCACCGATCTTGTCGACCGGGATCTGGACCGAGATCACGCGGGGCGCGGTCGGGGCCATCTCGTCCGGACGGTCGATCGCGGCGTTGAGCACGCTCAGGATGGTGGTGCGCGCGTCCTTCGCCTGGGTCAGCGCGCCGGCGAGCACCGACGACGGGATGCCGTCGAGCTTCGTGTCGAGCTGGATCGCGGTGACGAACTCGCTGGTTCCGGCGACCTTGAAGTCCATGTCGCCCAGCGCGTCCTCGGCGCCCAGGATGTCGGTGAGCGCCGCGTAGCGGGTCTCACCGTCGACGACGTCGGAGATCAGGCCCATGGCGATACCGGCGACCGGGGCGCGCAGCGGCACACCGGCGTTCAGCAGCGACAGAGTGGAGGCGCAGACGGAGCCCATCGAGGTGGAGCCGTTCGACCCGAGGGCCTCGGACACCTGACGGATCGCGTACGGGAACTCGTCGCGGCTCGGCAGCACCGGCACGAGGGCGCGCTCGGCCAGGAAGCCGTGCCCGATCTCGCGACGCTTCGGCGAACCCACGCGGCCGGTCTCACCGGTCGAGTAGGGCGGGAAGTTGTAGTGGTGCAGGTAGCGCTTCTTGGTGACCGGCGACAGCGAGTCGATCTGCTGCTCCATCTTGAGCATGTTCAGCGTGGTGACGCCCAGGATCTGGGTCTCGCCGCGCTGGAAGATCGCCGAGCCGTGGACGCGCGGGATGACCTGCACCTCGGCGTCGAGCGGACGGATGTCGGTCAGGCCACGGCCGTCGATGCGGATGCCCTCGCGCAGCACGCGACCGCGCATGACGACCTTCGACACCGACTTGTACGCCGCGGAGAACTGGCTGAGGACCTCGGGGTCGAGGACACCCGCCTCCACCTTCTCGGCCAGGGCCGCCTTGACGCGCTCCTTGAGGGCGTCGTCGGCGTTCTGGCGCTCGATCTTGTCGGCGATCTGGTAGACGTTCACGAGCTCGTCGTAGGCGAGGCCCGCGACGTTGTCGTACGTGGTCTGCGAGTAGGGCAGGAACACCGGGTAGTCGGCGATCGGCTTCGCCGCCTGCTCGGCGACGACGTTCTGCGCACCGACCAGCTGACGGATGAACGGCTTGGCCGCCTCGAGGCCCTGGGCCACGATCTCCTCGCTCGGCTTCACAGCTCCGCCCTGGATGAGGTTCCAGCTGTTCTCGGTGGCCTCGGCCTCGACCATCATGATCGCGACGTCGCCCTCGGAGCCGTCCTCGTTGGTGAGCACGCGGCCCGCGACGATGAGGTCGAACACGGCCTCCTCGAGCTGCGCGGCCTTCGGGAACGCGATCCACTGGTCCTCGTGCGCGCCGTTGCCGGGGATGAGCGCGAGGCGCACGCCGGCGATCGGGCCGGAGAACGGCAGACCGGAGATCTGCGTCGAGAGGCTCGCCGCGTTGATGGCGAGGGCGTCGTAGAACTCGTCCGGAGCGATGCTCAGGACGGTGATGACGATCTGCACCTCGTTGCGGAGGCCGTCGACGAACGACGGGCGCAGCGGCCGGTCGATCAGTCGGCAGACCAGGATCGCCTCGGTCGAGGGACGGCCCTCGCGCCGGAAGAACGAACCGGGGATCTTGCCGGCGGCGTACGAGCGCTCCTCGACGTCGACGGTCAGCGGGAAGAAGTCGAAGTTGTCCTTCGGGTGCTTGCTGGCGCTGGTGGCGCTCAGCAGCATGGTCTCCTCGTCGAGGTAGGCGGCGACGGCGCCCTGCGCCTGCTGGGCGAGGCGTCCGGTCTCGAACCGGACGGTGCGGGTGCCGAAGCGGCCGTTGTCGAGGACGGCTTCGGCGAACTTGATCTCAGGACCTTCCAAGAGGTCTGTCTCCTTTGTTTAACGTCGCGATCCCGTGTGGACGCGACTTCATCCAAGGAGCAGGAACAGGCAGTTCGACACGTTCTGTGTACGCGGCATCCCATGCGGGTGCGTGGGCTGAGCCCGTCTGGCCATCAGTAGAAATACACGGTTGCGACGGATGCGCATCCGGATACCACCACCGAGGACCAGCTCCTGCCAGCCTGCTCCGGGTTCGATCGGCGCACTGCCGACCACCAGCATCCTATCAGTCGGTGGTTCGGAACGGGTGGGATGCGGGGTGCGGACTCAGCCGACCCGCTCCGCCCCGTTCTTCGACGAAAGCCCCCGCTTCTCGTTGCCTCACGGTCGTAGCGTCATCCGATTGCGAAACCACGTGACCCTTGTACGCGGCCGTCCGCGGAAGCACCCCAATACCGGGTCCGCCCAGCTTGACCCGCAGCTTTGCGAGTCAAACTCGCGGCACCATCCGGAAGCCTTCAGAACGGCACATCAGAGAAGGTGAAATCGTTGGGCTTCGCAAGGATTGAGTCGCCGCTTTGAAAGTGCTTGATGCGAATGCGGGTGGAGACCCCATCGCCCACCGGGTCCCGGTACCGTCTCACATCCGTGACTTCGCCGTAGAGCTCACCATCGCGGAATGCAAATTGGCCTCCGTGCTCCGCGATGAACACTTTCAGGTCGTGCTTTCGCTGCCTCTCCTCGCGTTCGCGGCGAGCCTCCTGCCCGGTTGACTGCCGCGCTCCCTCTCGAACAAGCAAAAGGAGCTCGTCCACCTTCTCCTCGAGCGAGCGCTTCGGCACCGGTGGGGCCCCAGCCACCGAAGAATTTAGAGCCGAGGCAATTCCATCGTGAAGCTCCGGCCACCAATGATTGAAGGTTTCCTGCAGCAAACCCTCCTCGAGTTGGACGTCGCAGTTCCTGTTCAACCCACGTACTAACCGCCACATGTCCTCTTGGTCAAGTGCCTCGGTTAGTTGCAGATTGCTAAGTGGACCGTCGTAGTCTGTCTTGCTGATCCCGACGAGAATAGGGAAAACTCTTTTGTCGAGTGCCGCGTAGATCGCCCCAGCCTCGAAATGGATCCACTCTTCTCGCAGATTCTCGCGGGTTATAAAAACTACGCCAATTTTGCTGTCCTGGAGATTTTGAGTGATCGCCTGAAACCAGGCATCTCCCTTATCGGTCTCCACAGAAAAGTACGGTGCGCGACACTCCTGAATAACTTTCGGAAGCCAATCGGTAAATAGTTGCGCAACCGCACGACTCGCCGGCTTCGACCAGCTAACGAAAACCTTCATTTTTCTCCCGCCCGTTCGAGTACCAACCGTTCACGGCCGCTATAGCTTGGCGCATTGCTCGACAAGCTCATCGCCGACCGCGAGTCGGTCCAACTCGGTCGCCGTGTGTCCGACTACGTCGTTAGTCATAAACATAGCTATCCCTTCAGCTGGCAGGGGCCTACAGCTGTGTCCTTGGAGCCAGTCAGGCTGGCTGAGGCGGGCACATCGGCTTTTCGGGTACGCAAGATGCGGTAGGTGAGCAATTGACGCACAAGCTGGCTTCCGCCGTGCGCGTCAGAGCGCGAGCGTCGCCCGCGCCGCGTCGGCGAGCGCGTGGCCGTACGACGGACCATGGCCGGCGGCGTGCACGGCGAGCGGGTGCAGCTGGTGCACCGGGATGCGGTCCCGCCAGCCCGGGCGCAGCCGCCGTGCAGCGTCGTATGCCGCCGCAATCTCCTCGAGGTACGGCGCACCGAAGAGGGCGAGCATGGCGAGGTCGGTCTCCCGGTGGCCGCCGTGCGCCGCCGGGTCGATGAGCACCGCGCCGCGCGCATCCCACAGCAGGTTGCCGCTCCACAGGTCGCCGTGGACGCGCGCCGGCGGCTCGTCGTCGTCGAACTCCCCCGCCGCAACCCGCTCGACGGCCTCCTGGATCACCGGCAGCTGCGCGGACGTCACGGTCCCCGCCTCCACGGCGATGTCGAGGTACGGCTGGATGCGGTCGCGCGCGAAGAAGCGCCCCCAGCTCGTCTCGTGGGCCACCGGAAGCGGGCGCCGGCCGATGAAGAGCGGGCCGTCCCACCCGTCGGGCGGCGCGCCGAAAGCGGCGGCCCCCGCGGCGTGCGTCTCGGC
>JAEWJG010000329.1 GCA_023386675.1 Actinomycetes bacterium | reverse complement strand
CCGCCGCCGCCACCTACTACCGCGAGCTGTTCGGCTGGGATGTCGGTCCGGCGCTCGCCGAGACCGGCCACTTCTCGCTCGCCCGCGCGCGCGGCGTCGCGGTGGCGGCGCTCGGCCCGCTGCCCGCCGACGACGTGCCCACGATGTGGACGGCGTACTTCGCCGTCGACGACCTTCGCGCGGCGGCGGATGCGGCACTCGCCGCGGGCGGCGCGGTGCTGCTGGAGCCGGGGGAGGCGGTGCCGGGCATCCACCTGTCCATCGTCCGGGACCCGGCGGGAGCCGTCTTCGGACTCTGGCAGCGCAAGGAGCAGAACGAGCCGTGGCTCCGCGACGAGCCCGGAGCGGTGGACTGGCTGGAGCTGGTCGCGCCCGACCCGGGATCGACCTTCGCCTTCTACGAGGCAGTGCTCGGCGTCGGCGTGAGCGAGATGCGCGTGGGGGAGGAGCCGTACGGGCTGTTCGACGTCGGCGAGACCAGCGTCGCCGGAGCCTACCGTTCGCAGGGCGCGGATCCGGCCCATTGGCTGGTGTACTTCAACGTCGCCGACCTGGACGCGGCCGTGGTGCGCGCGACGGAGCTCGGCGGCACCCTGCGCACCGAGCCGAACGCTGCACCCGGCGTCGGCCGCTGGGCCGAGGTCGTCGACCCGCAGGGTGCTGTCTTCGGCCTGCTCGAGCCGGAGCCCGAGCCCCGCTGAGCGCGCTCCGGCGCCCGGCGGCTCTGGTAGACTCTTCCAGTTGCCGTCGAACGGCCGCGGATCAAGAGAGCCCAGGCATACGGCCCCGGGCACCGCGCAACGAGCAGAAAGGGGATCCCTCTATGGCGCTGGATGCAGACACCAAGAAGGCGATCATCGAAGAGTACGCTACCCACCCCGGTGACACCGGATCCCCCGAGGTCCAGGTCGCGATCCTGACCAAGCGGATCAAGGATCTCACCGAGCACCTCAAGGAGCACAAGCACGACCACCACTCGCGTCGTGGCCTGCTTCTGCTGGTCGGTCAGCGTCGCCGTCTGCTGGGCTACCTGGCGGACATCGACATCAGCCGCTACCGCACGCTCATCGAGCGTCTGGGGCTGCGCCGATAACAGGCGAGTGTCGATAATTCGACCGCGAACTTCTTCACGACGGGCCGTCACCTCTGGGGTGGCGGCCCGTTCTGTTTGTGCGGGATCGGGCGTTCGTGCTCTTGGCAGCGTCTTTACAGCGCTGTAGCGTGTGACGCACGTCACGACTCGAAGGGGAGTTCTCGTCATGCGTCATCCGTCCAGACCCATCCTCGCCGCGCTTACAGCGCTGGCGTTGGCCGTCGGCATCCCATCCCTCGCCGCACCGGCCGCGGCCGCGCCCGGGGTCGCCGCACCCGCCGCGGCTCCCGACGGCCACGGCACCCCGCACGCCACCTACAGCAACCCGCTCGACCTCGACCTCGGCAACGGAAAGCGCGCCGAGCAGTGCGCCGACCCCGACGTCGTCCGCTCGCAGGATCCCGCCGACCCGGCCTGGTACCTCTACTGCACCCGCGACGTCATCGACTCGTCCCTGCGCAACCCGGACGGCTCGCTCGTCTTCTCGAGCATCCCGACCTACCGCTCCACCGACCTCGTGCACTGGAGCTTCGTCCGCGAGGCCCTGCCGACCCGCCCGGCGTGGATCGGGAACGGCGACATGTGGGCGCCCGACGTCGTGTACGTCGGCGGACGCTACCTGCTGTACTACACCGCGACCAACACGATCACGCCCGGCGGAGGCTCGGCGATCGGCGTCGCGACGAGCGACAGCCCGGCGGGTCCGTGGACGGACTCCGGCGGCCCCGTGGTCGAGCCGATGCCGTCGCCGGGCAACACCGACCCCAACGACCGCCGCTGGGTCTACGACCCCGAGTTCCTCTCCGTCGGCGGCACGAACTACCTGTACTTCGGCAGCTACTACGGTGGCCTGTCCGTGCGCACGGTGAGCGCCGACGGCCTCCATTCCGACCCCGAGAGCCAGGTGCAGGTCGCCATCCCGAACCGGTACGAGGGCACGCACGTCGTCCGGCACGGCGGCTACTTCTACCTGCTCGGCTCGGCGACGAACTGCTGCAACGGCCCGCTGACCGGGTACGGCGTCTTCGCCGGGCGCTCCACATCGCCCACGGGGCCGTTCGTCGACCGCACCGGGACATCGCTGCTCGACTCGCGGGTCGGCGGCACGCCCGTCCTGCACCAGAACGGCAACCGCTGGGTCGGCCCCGGTCACGTCACCAGCACGGTCGACGCCGCCGGCCAGGAGTGGATGCTGTACCACGCGGTCGACCGCACCGACCCGTATGTCGCCGGTGCCGGCACGTACACCAAGCGCCCGGTGCTGATGGACCCGCTCGACTGGAAGGACGGCTGGCCGGTCGTCCGCGGGGGAGCGGGGCCCTCCGACAGCCCGCAGCCGGCGCCGGTCGTCACCGCCGGTCAGCCTCCCGCGTACCACCCGGCGTTCGTCGGGCCGCTGCCGCGAGGGCCGAAGCTCCCGGCCTACTCGGACGAGTTCGGCGGCCACGCGATGGACCCCGCCTGGACGTGGATCCGCGACCCGGGCGCATCCACCCGCTCGGTCTCAGGCGGCGTGCTGAACTGGCAGATGCAGGCGGCCGATCTCGGCCCGGACGCCGGCGCGGCCGGTCTGCCGGTCCGCGCGCTCCCGAGCGGCGACTACACGGTCGAGACCCGCGTCAAGACGACGGTCCCGCGCGCCGGCTGCTGCCAGAACTACGCCCAGGGCGGCCTGGTCATCTACCAGGACGACGCCGACTTCGTGAAGCTCGCCGTCACATCCATCTGGGAGACCCGCCAGACGGAGTTCGGCAAGCGGGAGACGCCGGAGGGCCCGGGCTACCCGGCCTACGGCAACTCCGTCGGCGGCCCCGTCGGCGAGTGGACGACGCTCCGGCTCACCCGAACCCACACGGCGACCGAGAACGTCTACACCGCGACGACCAGCAAGGACGACGGAGCGACGTGGGACACCGCGGGCACCTGGACGACGCCGCTGACCGCGACGCCGCCACGGCTGGGGCTCGTCTCGATGGCGGCCGCCGGGTTCACGACGACGTTCGACTACGTCCGCGTCTACGCCGCGGCGCGCGGTAACGGCGGCTAGCCGGCGCAGTCCCGGATGCGCCCGGGCTCACCGGTCCGAAGGATCCGAGCCCGGGCGCACCTTTGCGTCGTCGCGGATGTCGATGCGGCGACGGCCGTCCTCGCCCTCGGAGACGTCGATGCGGGGGTCCGCGTCGCTCTCGTCGGCGGCGGGTGCGGTCGTCAGCTGATCGGCGCGGTCGTCTCGTTGGGTCATGATCCGAGCCAACCGCGGCGGTCGCCTCAGGGCAAGGCCCGGGCGGCCGCCGCCTCCTTCTCGTGCGATCGCGCGACGACAGCGCGGTCGATCAGCGTCGCTGCGACGAGCGCCGACGCGACCAGCGCGATGCCGACGGTCACGCCCACCAGCCCGAGCACCGGGGAGGCGAGCGGCAGCAGCAGCACCAGCGCGATCGCGATACCGGTCTTGAGCGGCCGGATGACCACCTCGTCCACGAGCGGCGCGTGCAGGATGTAAAGCATCAGCAGGAAGACCGCGACCGGCACCGCGATCGCGTACTCGACCGCCGTCTCGGAGGAGTGCCCGTCCGCCGCCCCGGCCTGCACGGCGACCTCCAGCCCGGCGCCGAGAGCCGCGAGGGATGCGAACACGAAGTAGTGGCCGTACCCCCAGTAGTACGACCTCCCGCGCTTGCTGCTCAGCCCCTCGGCCGCGGGCTCCAGGAAGTACAGCCACCACAGCGCGAACAGCAGCACCAGGGCGGCGGACGCGATCCACACCAGCGAGGCCGTGAATCCGCTCCTCGCCAGCGCCTGCTGCACGCCGACCGCAGAGGCCGACACCGACTCGCCGAGCACGATGATCGTGAACAGCCCGTAGCGCTCGGCGATGTGGTGCGGGTGCCACGACGTCATCCCTGTGCGCTCCGCCCAAAGCGGCACCGCGAGCTCCAGCGCTGCGCCGAGGGGGAAGAACCAGACGGCGAGGTGCGGCGGCACGAATCCGTACGCGACCCAGAGCACCTGAACGATGGCCACGCCGCCGGCGTACCGGAACGCCGTGCGCCGGCCCGCCGGGTCCTCGATGCCCGCGCGGACCCACTGCCCGATCAGCGCGAACCGCATGATCAGGTACCCGACGATGATCGCCGTGAAGTTCTGCTCGTCGAACGCGGCGGGCACCCCGGCGGCCAGCACGAGCACGCCGGCCATCTGCACGAGCGTCATCAGCCGGTAGGGTACGTCGTCGGTGTCGTAGGCGGACGCGAACCAGGTGAAGTTCATCCACGCCCACCAGATGGCGAAGAAGACCATGAAGTAGAACGGCAACCGGTCCAGCACGTGACCGCCCTCGCCGGCGTGCGCGAGCTGTCCGGCGACCTGGGCGATGGCGACGACGAAGGTCAGATCGAACAGCAGCTCCAGGGGGCTGGAGACGCGATGCCGCTCGTCGGTGGAGCGCCCGGTCATGGGGATGCGGAACGCACTGGTCATGTGCGCCAGCATAGGAGGATGCGCCGTCGAGCCGTGCTGCCCATCCTGACCGCCGTCTACCTGCTCGCGGTCGCGGTGATCACGCTCGACCCTGCACCGCCCGCGCCAGCGGGCAACCCGCTGCTGCGCGCGCTGCTCCGAGCGGTTTCGGCGGTGCCCGGCCTCGGCTGGGTGGACTACGACGTCGCCGAGTTCACGGCCAACATCCTGCTCTTCGTGCCGATGGGCGTGCTGTTCACGCTGCTGCTCGGCGTCTGGCGGTGGTGGGTGGCGGTCGCGATGGGGGTGGCGGCGACGCTGGCCATCGAGTTCACGCAGCTGTTCCTCCCGGAGCGCGTGAGCGATCCGCGCGACCTGCTGGCGAACACGCTCGGGACGCTGATCGGGGTGGCCGTCGTGGCGCTCGCGACCGGGCGTCGGCAGGGACGTAGGGTGGCGGCGTGGACACGGTGGTGAAGGAGCGGGCGGATGCGCCCGAGCGGTTCTTCGAGGCGGAGGCGGCAGGGCTCCGGTGGCTCGGCGCGGCCGAGCAGGTCGGAGGAGCGCGCGTGGTCCGGGTCGCCGCGGTGGGGCCGGGACGCATCGAGCTGGAGCGCATCCACGAGACACGGG
>JAEWJG010000307.1 GCA_023386675.1 Actinomycetes bacterium | reverse complement strand
GCGGTGATCAGCGGTGCGGCGGCCGTGCTCGGGCACGTCGCCGCGCACGAGAAGCGGGAACAGCCCGAGGTCGCCGCGGCGAACGGCTGACCGTCAGCGCACCTCCGACGGCGCGCCCTCGCGCGTGATGATCGCGGCGTCGCCGTCCTCGTCCAGCTTCACGCGCAGCGGCTTGCGGAACGCCCGCGTGACGACCAGCAGGGTGATGATCCCGATGGCGAGCCAGACCAGGCCGTAGGTGAGGGCGTCCAGGTGCAGGTTCGCCCACAGCACGCCGGTCAGCAGCATCCCGATTGCGGGCAGCACGATGTTGCGGACGATGTTCCTCCCGCCGCGGACCTCCTTCCGGCGCAGTGCGAAGTGGATGATGACCGTCGCGTTGACGACGGTGAAGGCGATGAGCGCGCCGAAGTTGATCATCGACGAGACGAACTCGAGCGTGAACGCCGCGGCCAGCAGCGAGACCGCGCCGACCAGCAGCACGGCGGTCGCCGGCGTGCGGAACCGCGGGTGGATGTACGAGAGCGTCCGCGAGACACGGCCGCTGCCGTTGCGCGCCATGACGTAGATCATGCGCGAGACGCTCGCGTGCGAGGCCAGGCTGGACGCGACCGCAGCCGCGACGGCGGCCGAGACGAAGAGGATCTGGAACAGCATCCCGCCGGTCTTCATGGCGATCTCGGGCAGGGTGTCGTCGGTGAAGTGGAAGCCCGCCATCGTCGGGAAGCGCGACTGCGCGAACCAGGCCGCGATGAAGAAGATGGCGCCGCCGATCATCAGCGCGAGCACGATGGCCCGCGGCACCGTCTTGGTGTCCTTCGCCTCCTCGGTGTACATGGTGATCGCATCGAATCCGATGAACGAGAAGCAGACGACGGTCGCGCCCCCGATCACCGCCGCCATGTGCACGCCCGAGTGGAACAGCGGCTGCAGGCTGAAGGCGGTGCCGTTGCCCGCACCCGCGTTGAGCGCGGTCCAGGTCAGCACGACGAAGACCGCGATCAGCACGATCTGGAACACCACCAGGATGCCGTTCACCTTCGAGGTCGACGACATGCTGAACAGGTTCATCGCCGTGATCGCCGCGACGTAGCCGACCACCCAGATCCAGCCGGGCACCTGCGGGAAGAACGACTCCAGGTACAGCCGCACGATCAGCGCGTTCACCAGCGGCAGCAGCAGGTAGTCGAGGAGCGACGACCAGCCGACCAGGAACCCGACGTTCGGGTGGATGGTCTCCGACGCGTACGTGTACGCCGACCCCGCCGACGGGAAGACTCGCGTCATCCGGCCGTAGCTGATCGCGGTGAACACCATCGCGACGAGCGCGACGAGGTACGCGGACGGGACGACGCCGTTCGTCTCTCCGGTCACGATGCCGAAGGTGTCGAAGACCGTCATGGGGGTCATGTAGCCGAGGCCGAGACCGACGATCGCCCACAGGCCGAGGGATCGCCGCAGCTTCGCGGGTGCGGATGCGTTGGTGGACACGCGAGCTCCTTCGCTCTTGTTCGGGGTCGGGCCATCGTAAACCCGCGAGCTACGAAATCCGAATCGCGCGCAGAGGATAACGGGGGTGAAAACGAAGATCGGCTATCGAATCAGTAGCAAAAATGGATTTTGACTGTCGATTCCGCTAATGTGCCCGGCATGACCACCATCGAACGGGACGTCGTCGTCATCGGCGCAGGAGCCTCCGGCCTCACCGCTGCCACCGAACTCGTCAAGGCGGGCCTCACGGTCTCCGTGCTCGAAGCGCGCGACCGCGTCGGCGGCCGGCTCTGGACCGACGACATCGACGGCGCGACCCTCGAGATCGGCGGCCAGTGGGTGTCGCCCGACCAGGACGCGCTGATCGGCACGCTGGAGGAGCTCGGCCTCGAGACCTACTCGCGCTACCGCGATGGCATCAACATCTACCTGGGTGAGAACGGCGAACGCCGCACCTTCGAGGGCGAGATCTTCCCGGTCGCCCCCGCCACGGAGAAGGAGATCGTCGGCCTGATCGAGCGTCTCGACGCGCTCGTCGCCGAGATCGACCCCGAGCGGCCGTGGGCGCATCCCCGCGCCAAGGAGCTGGACGAGATCTCGTTCCGCCGGTGGCTGGAGACGCAGACGGACGACGAGGAGGCGCGGCGCAACATCGGCATGTTCATCGCCGGGGCCATGCTCACCAAGCCCGCGCACGCGTTCTCCGCGCTGCAGGCGTTGCTCATGGCGGCCAGCGCCGGCAGTTTCTCGAACCTCGTGGATGCGGACTTCATCCTCGACAAGCGCGTCAAGGGCGGCCTGCAGCAGGTCCCGCTGCTTCTCGCCGAGCGACTGGGCGACGACGTGCACCTCAACGCGCCGGTGCGGACGCTGCGCTGGGACGAGGCCGGCGTGACCGCGATCGCCGACGGCGGTCTGGAGGTGCGGGCGCGCTTCGCGATCCTCGCCGTGCCGCCGGTGCTGATCGACCGCATCTCCTACGAGCCGCCGCTGCCGCGCCGACAGCAGCAGATGCACCAGCACCTCTCGATGGGCTTCGTCATCAAGGTGCACGCCGTCTACGAGACGCCGTTCTGGCGCGAACTCGGTTACAGCGGCACCGCGTTCAGCCCGTACGAGCTCGTGCACGAGGCGTACGACAACAGCTACGACGGCGACCCGCGCGGCACGCTCGTCGGCTTCGTCTCCGACGAGGCGGCGGACGACGTGTTCCGGCTCGGCCCGGAGGAGCGCAAGGCGCGCATCCTCGAATCGCTGGCCCACTACTACGGCGAGCAGGCGCTGAACCCGGTCGTGTACTACGAGAGCGACTGGGGCAGCGAGGAGTGGACGCGCGGCGCCTACGCCGCCAGCTTCGACATGGGCGGCCTCGCGCGCTACGGTGCCGACCTGCGCACGCCGGTCGGGCCCATCCACTTCTCCTGCAGCGACATGGCGGGCAAGGGCTACCAGCACGTCGACGGCGCGATCCGCGTCGGCCGCGACACCGCCGCCGCCATCCTGGGCGCCCGCCTCCCCGCCTGACCCCCCTCCCTCCACATCCCACCTCCCCATCCCGTCCCTTCCGCCCACCGCGTCCCGCAGGAATTTCGGCCCCCGAGGGTTCAGAATTCCTGCAGGACTGCTCCCTGTCGGAGATTCGGCGCCTGATCTCCGACTCACCGCGGGCGAGAATCGAGGGATGGAGCCCCGTTACTGTCCGAGCCGCCGCGGCGGGCGGTCGTGCGCGCGACCGCTCGGTCATCCGGGGTTGCACCGCTACCAGGGAGCGATGTGGACGGACGACGGAGCAGATCCCATCCACTGCCCCGGGTCCGGGGAGCCCGGCGAACCCGCGCAAGCGCTCGCCGACGGCTGGCCGGAGGGGCGCGCGGCGTGCCCGCGCTGCCAGCGGTTCGTCGCGCTCGACGCCGACGGACGCCTGGTGGAGCACGACACGTCCGACCCGGACGAGCCCGACGACGAGATCGCCCACCGCCGAGCGTGGTTCAACGCCAACGGCTGGTGATCCTCAGATCTCGACGTCGCTGCCCATCGTCACCGTGCGCAGCGGCGGCAGGTTGAAGCGCGCCGCCGGGTCGGCCGCGTTGTGCGCCAGGCCGACGAAGAGCGACCGGCGCCAGGGCACCATCCCGTGCTTCTTGGTGATGCGGATCGCGCCGCGGGAGATGAAGTACGACGCCGACCGGAAGTCCGCCGCATCGAGGGGGAGCACGCCCATCCGGCAGGCCGTCCGCAGGGCGTTCGGGATGTCGGGCTCGTCCGAGAACCCGAACCGGATGCTCAGGTGCTCGATCCCGTCGTCGACGTAGCCGAGGTCGTCGTACACGAAGGCGTCGCCCGGCGGCACGTGAGGCACCTGCGCCGTCGCGATGGAGACGATGATGACGTGCTCGTGGAGGATGTGGTTGTGCTTCACGTTGGCGCGCAGCGCCAGCGGGGTGGTGTCCTTGTTCGGGTGCGGGAAGATCCCGATCCCGGGAACACGCGGCAGGTTCTGGTCGCGGATGTCCTCGATGAACTGGGCGAGCGACCCCTCCTTGCGCTGGCGGTCCTCCTGCACGAGCTGGCGACCGCGCCGCCAAGTCGTCATGATCAGGATCACCGCCGCTGCGATGAGCAGCGGCACCCAGCCGCCGTTGATGATCTTCGAGAGGTTGCCCGCGAGGAAGGCCAGTTCGAGCCCGCCGAACGCGACGGCGGCCAGGACGATCTTCCACGGCGCCCAATGCCACAGCGGGCGCGCGACGATGAGCAGCAGCACCGTGTCCACGACCAGCGCGCCGGTGACCGAGATGCCGTACGCGGTCGACAGCCGGTCGGACGAGCCGAACGCGAGCATCACCGCCATGACGCCGATGAACAGCAGGACGTTGATGGCCGGAAGGTAGATCTGGCCGCCCTCCTGCTTCGAGGTCTGCCGGACGGTGAGCGGCGGGAGCAGCCCCAGCTGCACCGCCTGCCGCGACAGCGAGAAGGCGCCGGAGATGACCGCCTGGCTCGCGATCACGGTGGCCGCGGTCGCCAGGATGACGACCGGGAGGCGGCCCCACTCCGGGATCAGCAGGAAGAACGGGTTCGCCCGGGCGGCCGGGTCGTGGAGGATGAGCGCCGCCTGCCCGAGGTAGTTGAGGGTGAGCGCCGGGAAGACGAGGAAGAACCACGCCCGGCGGATGGGGGAGCGGCCGAAGTGCCCCATGTCGGCGTAGAGCGCCTCGGCACCGGTGATGACCAGCACGACGGCGCCCAGCGCGATGAACGAGATCGTGGGGTGCGCGACGATGAAGACGATCGCGTAGGTCGGCGACAGGCCGAGGAGCACGGACGGGCTCTGCACGACCTGCACGAGGCCCGCGGCGGCCAGCACCGTGAACCACAGCACCATGACCGGGCCGAACAGCACGCCGACCTTGCCCGTGCCGAACCGCTGCACCGCGAACAGGATCACGATGATGACGACGGCGATCGGGATGACCATGTGCGAGATCGCCGGCACGGTCACGTGAAGACCTTCGACGGCGGAGAGGACGCTGATCGCGGGCGTGATGATGGAATCGCCGTAGAACAGCGAGACGCCGACGATGCCCACGACCAGCAGCATCCCGGCCTTCGACGCCTTGCCCGCGTAGAGCCGCTTGGCGAGCGCCGCCAGGGCCATGACGCCGCCTTCGCCGTCGTTGTCCGCGCGCATCAGGATCGTGACGTACTTGATCGACACGATGATCGTGATGCTCCAGAACATCAGCGAGATCACGCCGAACACGTCGTCCTGCACGGGGCGGACAGCGCCGCCGTCGAGCAGGAAGACGGTCTTGAGCGCGTACAGGGGACTCGTCCCGATGTCGCCGAACACGACACCCAGTGCCGCTAGAGCGGCACCCAGCATCAGCTGACGATCACGGCCTCCGGTGCGGTTCGCACCGCCACCGCGCTGTGTCGGAATCTTGGTCCCGTGTTCACGCACATCACCCACGAGCGACACCGTACGCCGGTGTCGCCGTGGGTGGGCTTTCAGAGCGGTCGGATGTTCGCGGCCTGCGGACCCTTGGGGCCCTGAGCCAGGTCGTACTCGACCTTCTGGTTCTCTTCGAGGTTGCGGAAACCCGCGCCGGTGATCTCGCTGTAGTGGGCGAAGACGTCGGCGCTGCCGTCATCCGGGGCGATGAAGCCGTAGCCCTTCTCCGAGTTGAACCACTTGACGGTGCCTTGTGCCATCGTTCTTTTGTCCTTTCATGCCCGATGCAGAAGCTCTTTCAGGCGCCGGACGCTCTCATCGTACACGGGCGCACGCGGCGAGCGGGCGGAAGAAGTCGGCCGATCATGACGGCGTGTTACGGCGAGGGGATGCGGGCGAGCGTCCCCGGGGGGAGGCCGAGCGTCCACTCGGCGACGTCGGAGACGAAGCGCACGTGGGCCGGGTGGGTGAGGTCGCCGGTGCTGTTGACGTACGAACCGCCGCCGTCGACGGCCATGAGGATCCGGATGGCCGCTCCCTCGGCATCCACCTCGGCGAAGTCGCCGGCGCGGATGCCGTCCTCGATGATGGCGCGCAGGCGGGCGCGGTCGAGGTGATCCTGCTCGGTGAGGGTCGCGTCCAGCGACGGGGTGAAGCGGGAGAGATGCCGGGCGTTCAGCCACAGCCGGGCGAGCGGGAGGGAGGCGCCGGTCTCGATGTGCCCGATGAAGTGCGCGAGCCGCTCGACGGGGGTGCCGTCCGTCGGGAAGAACCGCTCTCGCTCCAGGGTGGCGGCGCGCGCGAAGGCCTCGTCGACGAGATCCTCGGCGGCGGGGAAGTAGTGCGAGATCAGGCCGGGCCGCACGCCCAGGCGGGTGGCCACGGCCCGCAGCGTGATGCGCTCGAGGCCCTCGTCGAGCGCGATCGACGCCGCCGTTGAGAGGATCTCCTCCCGGCGCTCCTCCGGCTGCTTCCTGACCCGGGGCGACGGCGCTCTTGACTCCATGGGAACCCATGCTATTGAATAGGCGACCAACAACCTATTGGGCACGTGACCAACAGCGATGGCGCTGCTGGCAGGAGAGGAACCCATGTCCGAAGCCCGGACCGGCACCGACCATTTCGTGGATGCCTCCACCCAGCCCGAGACCCGAGGGATCGAGGTCATCGGCGACAGCGAGCGGCACGGCCGCGCACGCGATCTGTTCTTCGTCTGGGCGGCGCCCGGCGTCAGCATCCTGAACTTCACCATCGGCGCGACGCTGATCCTCCTCGGGCTCGAGATCTGGCAGGCGTTCGTCGTGATCCTCGCCTCCTCGCTGCTCTGGATCTTCCCCGGCCTCATCGCGGGGAGCGGACCGGCGGCGGGCACCTCCGGCTCGGTGGTGACCCGCGCGATGTACGGCATCGTCGGCAACAAGCTCTTCGTCGCGTTCGTCGGCTGGTTCATCGGCGCCGTTTTCCTGTCGCTCACCTGGCTGGCGTCGAGCTTCATGGGCGCCGACCTGCTTCGGCGCATCGGCCTCGACGACCCGGTGTGGGTGCCGATCGGCGTGACCATCGTCGTGTCGGCGATCACCATCGTGGTCGCGATCTTCGGGCACGGCCTCATCCTGCGCATCTACCCGGTCATGGCGATCGTGCTGTTCGCCATCTTCCTGCTCGTGTCGGCGTTCATCCTGCCGACGGTGGACTGGGGCTACCGCGCGCCTGCGCCACTGGGCGGCGTGCCGCTGTGGTCGGCTATCACCGTCGGGTTCACCATCCTGTCCTCCACTCCGCTGTCGTTCATCAACAGCCCGGACATCGCCCGCTACCTGCCGCGTTCGGCCAAGCCGTCGCACATCACGGCCGCCACGGCGCTCGGCGGCGCGGTGCCGTTCATCGTCTTCACCGGGGTGGGCGTGCTGCTGGCCACCGGTCTCAAGGCGAGCGCGTTCGACGCAGGGATCGACGTGGCGCTGTTCGACCTGCTGCCCGGATGGGTCGGCCCACTGCTGGTGGTCGGGGTGATCGTCAACACGATCGCGCTGAACGCCATGACCGCGTATTCGTCGAGCATGTCGCTGCAGGCGATCGGCCTGCGGCTGAAGCGCATCCCGGCCGCGATCATCGTCGGCCTGGTCGGCACGGCGCTCACGATCTACCTCGTGCTGTCGTCGAGCCTGCTGGAGGCGGCCAATCTGCTGCTGCAGTTCCTGGTCATCGTGTCGGGGCCCGCCATGGCGATCTACGTCGTCGACGTGCTGCGCCGGAAGTACGTCTACGACGGAGCCGACCTCTTCGACGACCGCCGCGGCGGCCGGTTCTGGTACTCCGGCGGCTGGGGCATCCCCGGCATCTCCGCGCTGCTGCTCGGCGGCCTCGCGACCGCGCTCTGCCTCTCGACCGACGTGTGGACCGGCGCGATCGGCCAGGCGCTCGGCCACATCGACCTCTCGGTGCCGGTCGGGATGATCGTCGCCGCCGTCGTCTACGCACTGATGAGCCGCACCCGGCTCGGGAAGGAGGGCCGGCTGTGACCGACCCCACGACTCTGTACCGCGGCGGCCGCGTCTTCACGGCCGACGCCGATCCCGAGCGGGCGTGGGCGACCGCGTTCGCCGTCACGGGCGACCGCATCTCCTGGGTCGGCCGGGATGGCGACGAGCCGCCCGCCGCCGACCGCGTCGTCGACCTCGAGGGCCGGCTCGTGCTGCCGGGGTTCACGGACGCGCACACGCATCTGCTGATGATGGGCGCCGCGCTCGGCCAGGTGTACCTGACGGAGGCGCGGAGCCTCGACGACCTGCAGCGGATGCTGCGGGAGGCGCGTGCGGCCGACCCGTCCGCGCTGGTGCTGCGCGGCCGCGGCTGGCTGTTCGACGCCGTGCCAGGCGGCGCCCCGACCGCCGCGATGATCGACGCCGCCGTGTCCGACATCCCGGTCTACCTGGATGCGAACGACTACCACTCCTGCTGGCTCAACACCGCCGCTCTCGCCGAGCTCGGGATCACCCGCGACACCCCGGACCCGATCGGCGGCGAGATCGTGAAGGACGCCGACGGCGAGCCGACCGGGCTGCTGCTGGAGACCGCCGCGACCCAGTACGCATGGGCGCAGCGCGACGCGGCGACGACCGACGCCGACCGCGATGCCGATGTGGAGCGCACGCTCGCGGCGTATGCCGCGACCGGTGTGACCGGCGCCGTCGACATGGCGTTCGACGAGTACGGGCTCGCCGCCCTGCAGCGGGCGCAGGAGCGCCGCGGAGGCGAGCTGCCGCTCCGCGTCGCCGCGCACTGGCTGATCACCAACACCGGAGACGACGAGGCGAACCTCGCGCAGGTCGCCGAGGCCGCCCGCCGTGCCGAGGA
Source organism: Actinomycetes bacterium (assembly GCA_023386675.1). GTDB lineage: Bacteria > Actinomycetota > Actinomycetes > Actinomycetales > Microbacteriaceae > Leifsonia. The sequence goes on along the minus strand of JAEWJG010000307.1, from coordinate 3,799 downwards.
GCCCGCGAGCCCGTGGCTGCGCGTGGTCGGCATCAAGCTCATCCTGGACGGCGTCATCGACGCCTGCACCGCGGCGATGCGGCAGCCGTACGCGAACGGCACGAACGCCGACCCCATCTGGCCTCTGGAGCGGCTGAAGCCCGTCGTGGCCGCCGCCGACGCCGCGGGCCTGCAGATCGCGATGCACGCCATCGGCGACTACGCGAGCCAGATCGCCCTGGACGCCATCGAGCACGCCGTCGCGCAGAACGGCGACCGACCCCGCCGGCACCGGATCGAGCACCTCGAATACGCGGCGCCGGGCACGGCCGAGCGGATGGCGCGGCTGGGAGTGACCGCCTCCATGCAGCCGGTGCACTCCGACCCGGCCATCTTCGAGAACTGGGTCGCGATGCTCGGCGACGACCGCGTGGACCGCGCCTTCCCGTGGCCCGAATACGAGGACGCCGGGGCGCTGCTCGCCTTCTCCACCGACTCGCCGACGGCGCCGCACCACGCGCTCGCGAACATGTACGTGGCCTCGACGCGCGCGTCCGCACTCGACCCCTCCGTGTCCGCGGTGCAGCCGCAGCACGCTCTGCCGCTCGACCGCGCGATCGGGCACGCGACCCGGGATGCCGCGGCCTCCGTCGGCGACGGCGACTGGCGTGGACGGATCGCCCCGGGCTTCGCAGCGGACGTGGCGGTGCTGGACGCGGACGTGTTCGCGGAGGACCCGTCGGAGCTGCTGCGCGCGACGGTCGTGGAGACGATCGTCGCGGGGCGGACGACGTACCGCGCTTAGAGGGGCGTCGGCCGGGCGGTCGCGGTGCTCGCGCGGCCGGCGGCCGGCGTCACCGTGCTCTGCGTCGGCGTCGCATCCATATCGAGGCAGTAGTCCGGCGGCATGTGGTCGCGGAGGTCGCCCAGAACGGTCTGCGTGTACGTGAACGTCGACCCGGCCGGCCAGGGCTCGGAATCGCTCAGCAGGTACACGTCGAAGGCCGTCATGCCGGCGAGCGAACTCGGCCGCCGGATGCTGGCCGGCGGCAGCTCGCGCTCGCCGAAGTCGTGCTCGAAGTCGCGCCACGGGTGCTGGGGGTGCACGAACGCGGCGCGCCAGGTCATATCGCTCATCGGGATCCTCGGGCTAGGCAGAGCGGGGTAGGCGCCTCCGGTTCTACCACATGGCCGCCCCCGCCCCGCGTGCGACGTACGGCCCACACCCCTCCCGCTGTTCGCTCGCCGCATCTACTTGTCGCAACACGCCGTTACGCACGGGCGCGAAACGGCGTGTTGCGACAAGTAGATGGGGGCGGGGCGGGGGTCAGCGGGGGGCGCGGGGAGGGGCGGTGCTGCGGCGCACGACGAGCTGGGGGACCGGGAACTCGGCGGCGGGAGCCTCCGGATCGCTTTCGATCTGGGCGAGCAGCACGTCGATCGCGCGGGCGCCGAGCCAGCCGAACTCCTGGCGGATGGTCGTCAGCGGCGGGTCGTAGTGCTTGGCCTCGGGGATGTCGTCGTAGCCGACGATGCTGACGTCCTCCGGCACCCGGAGGCCGAGGTCCGCCGCCGCGTGCAGCAGGCCCAGCGCCATCTGGTCGTTGGAGGCGAAGACGGCGGTGAAGTCCGGATGGTCGAGGATCTTCAGCCCGATCTCGTAGCCGAGGTCGGCCGTCCAGTCGCCCAGCATCGGCGCCGTCACGGGCAGGTCGTGCTCGTCGAGGGAGGCCAGGAAGCCCCGCATGCGGTCCTCGGCCTCGCTCCAGTCCTGCGGTCCGGCGAGGTGCACGATCCGGGTGTGCCCGAGGTCGATCAGATGCTGCGTCGCCAGTCGGGCCCCCGCCTCCTGGTCGAACGCCGCGATCCGGCCGTCGCCGGCATCCTTCCCGTGCAGGCTGACGAACGGGATGCGCACCGAGATCCGCTGCAACGCCTCGTGCGCCCGCTGCTGGGGCGCGATCACGACGACGCCCTCGACGCCCTGGGCGGCGAAGGCGTCCAGCGCCTCGGAGATCGTCGCGTCGTCCTCGCGGGCCAGCGTGGCCGACAGGATGGCGTACCCCCGCGCCCGCGCGGCCTCGTCGATCGCCGCGGCGGCGCTGAAGGGCCCGTAGTGCGATCGGCCGGAGACCAGCACGCCGATGGTCTTGGAGCGAGCGGTCGCCAGGGCACGGGCGGCGCTGTTGGGCCGCCAGGAGTGCTCCTCGATGACCTTGCGCACCTGCGCCTCCGTCGAGGGCTTGATGTAACGCTCCCCGTTGAGCACGCGCGAGACCGTCTGCCGGGACACGCCGGCGAGGCGCGCGATGTCGCGGATCGAGAGCGCGCGTTCGGCCCCGGGTCCCTGCTCGTCCATGGATCCTGTCTCGTCGAAGGGAGCGGCGACCGTGCCGCTCCGAACGTGCTCATCATATTTTTTCGCGAATCACTTGACTGCCCACCGCTTCGGGTCATAACGTCTAACCCGTTCTGGGACCGGTCACATATATCGCGTACGGACCAGCATACGACGAGGGAGTCGCCAGATGACAACAGCCGGATCGCACGGTCGCGACGGCTGCTGCACTGTCCCGTCGCACGCTGATCGTGCAACGCGTGCCGGTTCCGAGCCCGGCGAGCCCGTGCGCATCGGGCGCATCGGTCGCCTCACCGCTCGAAGGGAATCACAGTGAAGATCAGGAAAGTCGGACTCGCCGCCGTCGCACTCGGCGTCGCAGTCGCACTGGCCGCATGCTCGGGAGGCCGCGGGGGCGGCTCGAACTCGACGTCGGACAACAAGGGCGCCCTCGTCGGCGTCGCCATGCCGACCAAGGTGTCCGAGCGCTGGATCGCGGACGGCAATGCGGTCAAGTCGGACCTCCAGAAGAACGGCTACAAGGTCGACCTGGAGTACGCCAACAACGACATCCCCACCCAGGTGCAGCAGGTCAACACGATGATCACCAAGGGCGCGAAGGTCCTGATCGTCGCCTCCATCGACGGCGGATCCCTGACCGACCAGCTCGACGCCGCGGCCAAGGCCGGCATCAAGGTCATCTCGTACGACCGCCTGCTCACCGGCGACAAGAACGTCGACTACTACGTGTCGTTCGACAACTACAAGGTCGGCGTCTACCAGGCGAATTCGCTCCTGACCGGCCTCGGAGTGCTCGACAAGGACGGCAAGAAGACCGGTCAGAAGGGCCCGTTCAACGTCGAGCTCTTCGCGGGAAGCCCCGATGACAACAACGCGACCTTCTTCTTCAACGGGGCGATGGACACGCTGAAGCCGTACATCTCCGACGGCACGCTGGTCGTCAAGAGCGGCCAGACCAACTTCAACCAGGTGGCCATCCTGCGCTGGGACCCGGCGACCGCGAAGGCCCGCATGCAGGACCTCATCGCCAAGTCGTACTCGACCGGCACAGCGGTCCAGGGCGTGCTCTCGCCGTACGACGGTCTCTCCGATGGCATCCTGAGCGCGCTGGAGGGCGCGGGCTACGGCCAGGGCGGCAAGCAGCTCCCGGTCATCACCGGTCAGGACGCCGAGGTCGCCAGCGTGAAGCAGATCATCGCGGGCACGCAGTACTCGACCATCTACAAGGACACCCGCAAGCTCGCCAACGAGGCGGCGAAGATGGCGAACGACCTGCTCTCCGGCAAGAAGCCCGAGGTGAACGACACCAAGAGCTACGACAACAAGGTCAAGGTCGTCCCCAGCTACCTGTTCCAGCCGGTGGTCGTGACCAAGGACAACTACAAGGAGATCCTGGTCGACAGCGGCTACTACAAGGAGTCCGACCTCCAGTAAGGCCGGCCGACGGTCCGGGGGGGCCCC
>JAEWJG010000253.1 GCA_023386675.1 Actinomycetes bacterium | reverse complement strand
TCGCCTCGGGGCTCTCCCCGTACTGCGCGCGGTAGCGGCGGGCGAAGCGGTCGAGGTCGGCGAAGCCCCACCGGCCCGCGAGGTCTCCGAGGTCGGTGGATGCGGGATCGGACACCAGCAGGTCGGTGTGCGCGGCGGAGAGCCGCACGGTCCACAGGTAGTCGCGTGCCGTCGAGCCGTGATGGGCGCGGAACGCGGCGTCCAGCTGGGTGATCGTCGTGCCGGCTGCCTTCGCGATGTCGCCGACCGTGATCGGCAGCGAAGCGTGGTCCTCGATGAAGCGCACCGCCAGGCGGTACTTCTCGTTCTGCGCGGCGGCGGACAGCGGCTGCTCGGCCGGGTCGGCGCTCAGCGGGAAGCACTGCAGCGCCGCCATGGCGAGCGTGTGGAAGAGGCTCGCGCGCACCAGCGGATGCCGGAAGGTTCCGGACTCCATGTACTCCGACGCCACCGTCGCGGCGGTCATCATGTACTCGGCATGCCGCAGGCTGGCGGTCTCGGCGGAGTCGAAGACGACCGGACCCTCGCGCCCGAACGCCGTCGTCGCCACCTCCCGGAGGACGTCCGGCGACAGGAAGATGTTCACCACGTCGCTGTTCTCGGCGTAGCAGGTGAAATCGTGGCCGGGCCGGATGAGGAAGGGCGCGCGCGACCCGAAGCCGCGCTCGCCGTCGATGTCCCAGCGGTAGGTGTCGGACTTGACGTTGACGATGACGACGTCGTCGAAGTCGCCGGACGTCTCCCACTCGCCCCCGATCGCGTAGCGCGCGACGGAGAACGACGGGTCGATCGCCTGGTCCACCTCGAACGAGAAGTCGTTCTGAGGGAGTTGCGCGAACGCGAACCGCCCGCCGGCGGCCGCCATGACTGCATCGGCCTCCTCCGGATCGGAGGTCTGGCTGTGCAGGCGCGTGAAATCAGCCATGAGGGAACGCTACCCCCGGCCCCTGAAAGCGAGGGGGGAATCCGTCAATCCGCGTGACCGAGCACGTGGATGGGGATGCCGAACGACAGCGCGATGCAGAGGATGCCGGCGAAGAACACCAGCCCCTGCCAGGCGGGCAGCGTGTCCGCGAGCCCCAGCAGGAAGATCCCCACCAGGAACAGCAGGAAGCACAGGATGAACGCGATCACGTCGCCCATGGGTCATTTCTTCTTCCGTGCGGCCGCGCTCTCGCGGCGGTTGGCCTTCTTGATCTCCTCGACCAGCTCGTCCTTGGTCATCCGGGTGCGGCCGGAGATGTCGAGACGCTTGGCGACGTCGAGCAGGTGCGCCTTGGACGCGTTGGCGTCGACGCCCTCCTGGGTCTGCGCCTTGGTGTTCCGGCCGCCGGCGGCTTTGCGGTCCGAAGGGCCGTTCTCGGCCTTGCGCTCCCAGTGGTCGCCCACCTTCTCGTACTCGTGCTTGAGCGCGGAGAAGGCGGTTCGGTGGGCGCGCTCGCCCTCGCCGTACTCCTTGACCGCCGAGTCGTGCGCCTTCGACCAGAGCGCCTGTGCGTGCTTTTCGGAGCGCTCGAGGGTGGAGGGGAGCTCCTCTGATGCGGGCATGATCCTGTGGTACTCCTTCCGCTGCCGGTGGGGCTAGTACGTGGGCTAGTACTTCTCCACAGCTACCCCTCTCGTGCGAGTTATCAACGGGTTTCGACTCTCGGCCCGGGATACCGTTAGGGGGTGACCGACGACCGTGAGCCCTCGCCGACCCTGTCCGCCGTCGTCACGATGGACACGACCGGCCCTGGCGCCGTGGGCGGACCCAGCTTCGTCCTCGTGCACGGCATCGGCGTCAGCTCGCGGTACTTCGAGCGGCTGGTGCCGGCGCTCGCCGAGGAGGGGCGCGTCATCGCCGTCGACCTTCCCGGGTTCGGCAAGGCGCGGCAGCTTCGCCGGCTGCGCGGGTTCTCGATCGAGGAGTTCGCAGACTCGGTCGCCGTCGCCCTCGACGGGCTCGGGGTCGCGGACGCGGTGATCGTCGGGCACTCGATGGGCACGCAGGTCGCGATCGCGCTCGCTGACCGGCGGCCCGACCTCGTGCAACGGCTCGCGCTGCTCGGACCGGTCATGGCGCCGCAGGACCGCAACGCACTGAAGGCGGGGCTGCTGCTCGGGATCGACATCTTCCGTGAGGACGCACGCGGCAACCGGATCGTGATCGGCGACTATCTGCACTGCGGGATCCGCTGGTACCTCGCTACGCTCCCGGCCATGCTGGAGTACGAGACGGAGCGCGAGCTGGAGCGGTGCCGGAAACCGGTCGCCGTCATCCGCGGCGCCCGCGACCCGATCGCCCGCAGCCCGTGGGTGGAGCAGCTGGCGGCGAGCAGGGGCGGGACGGGCACGTCCGTCCCCGGCGTCGCGCACCTGGTGATGCACGGCGCCCCCTGGCGCACCGCCGCCCTGATCCGGCAGGGAGCGACGGTGCCGCGATGAGGCGCACCGTGCTCCGCAAGGCAGGCGTCGTCGCGCTCGACTACCTCTACGCCGGCCGCCACCAGCTCCGGGCCCTGTTCGACCGCAGCACCCCGGAGGCGCTGGTCGCGGGCGAAGGTCACCGCGCGCCCGTCGTGCTGCTGCCGGGGATCTTCGAGACCTGGCGGTTCCTGCGCCCGCTGAGCCAGCACATCCATGCGGCCGGACACCCGGTGCACGTCGTGACCGGCCTCGGCGACAACCGGATGTCGGTGCCCGAGGGCGCCTCCCTGGTCACCCGGCACCTGCAGGAGCACGACCTGCACGACGTGGTGATCGTCGCGCACAGCAAGGGCGGCCTCGTCGCCAAGTACCTCATGGGGATGCCCGATTCGGGTCCGCGCATCCGCGCTGCCGTGACGGTGGCCACGCCGTTCGCCGGATCGTCGCTCGCACGCTTCATCCCGCTGCCCAGCATCCGGGCCCTCATGCCGAACACCCCCGGGTTGCTGCGGCTGGCGCTCAGCCGGGCGGTGAACGCGCAGATCGTCTCCGTCTGGGGCTGGTTCGACCCGCACGTCCCCGGCGGGAGCCGGCTGGAGGGCGCCCGCAACATCGAGCTGGACGTGGGCGGCCACTTCCGCATCCTCGCCCGGCCGGAGCTGCTGGCGGTCGTCGACGAGGTCCTGACCGCCGCCGACTGACCCCTGTCGCCGTCGGGCGCCACGGCGCTACCCTTCCGCTCAGAACGGCGACCGGGGGAGAGATCATGCACGACCGTATCCAGCGCTTCCATCGGGCCGCCGCCGGCGCGACCATCGTCCTCGCTGCGGCGCTCACCCTCGCCGGTTGCGGCGGCACCCCGAGCGGGGCCGCGGTGGTCGGCCGCTGGGGATCGACCTCCTCCGGGCAGCCCAACCTCGACATCCAGAACGACGGCACCTTCTCGGGCACCGACGGCTGCAACCAGCTCAGCGGACAGGGCCAGGTCGACGGCGACCAGATCACGTTCGGGTCCTTCGCCTCCACTCTGAAGGCCTGTCCGGGCGTCGACACGTGGCTCGACAAAGCCGCGACCGGCAACGTCAAGGGCGACACGATGACCGTTCTCGACACCGGCGGCACGACGATCGGCACCCTGAAGCGCTCCGGCTCCTGAGCCGGTCGAATGGTGTCTAGCCACGCCGATGGCCGCGTGCCTACCGTGTGGCCACCTGCGCCGGACCATGCCTTCCGGCGAGGCGGATCACAAGCCGTCGAGGAGTGAAGCAATGACCATCGCAGAAGACAAGCGGGCGGCCGGCCGGCCACCGGCCACCGCCTACACCGGGTTCAGCGACAGGACCCAGCTCAACCCGATCTTCGCCCGCCCGGGCGAGGACAGCGACCTTCCGGTGGACCGAATCCCGGACCGCGAGTCGCTTCCCGAGACCGCGTACCAGATCGTCCATGACGAGTCGATGCTCGACGGGAACGCGCGGCTCAACCTGGCGACCTTCGTCGGCACCTGGATGGACGACCACGCCGCCCGCCTGTACGCGGAGTCCGCCGACAAGAACATGATCGACAAGGACGAGTACCCGCAGACCGCCGCGATCGAGACGCGCTGCTGGAAGATCGTCGCCGGCCTGTGGAACGCGCCCGACCCGGAGAACGCGATCGGCACCTCCACCATCGGCTCGTCCGAGGCGTGCATGCTCGGCGGCCTCGCGCTGAAGCGCCGCTGGCAGAACGCCCGCCGCGCCGAGGGCAAGCCGGTCGACAAGCCGAACCTGATCATGTCGAGCGCTGTGCAGGTCTGCTGGGAGAAGTTCTGCAACTACTGGGA
>JAEWJG010000231.1 GCA_023386675.1 Actinomycetes bacterium | reverse complement strand
GCACTGGAGATCACCATGACGTTCACCGACTACAAGGTCGCCGACCTCTCCCTGGCACCCCTCGGCCGCAAGCAGATCGAGCTCGCGGAGCAGGAGATGCCGGGCCTGATGGCCATCCGGGCCGAGTACACCGACAGCCAGCCGCTCGCCGGCGCCCGCATCGCCGGGTCCCTGCACATGACCGTGCAGACGGCCGTGCTCATCGAGACGCTGGTCGCGCTCGGCGCGCGCGTGCGGTTGGCCAGCTGCAACATCTTCTCCACCCAGGACGAGGCCGCCGCGGCGATCGCCGTCGGCCCGACCGGCACCCCTGAGGCGCCCGCCGGCGTCCCGGTGTTCGCGTGGAAGGGCGAGACGCTCGAGGAGTACTGGTGGTGCACCCAGCAGATCTTCGACTGGTCCGCGGAGGCGGCCGCCGACGGCGCCGACTACCTCGGCCCGAACCTGATCCTCGACGACGGCGGCGACGCGACCCTCCTCGTCCACAAGGGCCGCGAGTTCGAGCTCGCCGGCGCCGTGCCGGACGACGCCCCCGGAGACAGCCACGAGTACCGCGTCATCCTCGCCGCGCTCCGCGCCTCCCTCGCCGACTCGAAGGACCGCTGGACGCGCATCTCCGGCGACATCCTGGGCGTCACCGAGGAGACGACCACCGGTGTCCACCGCCTGTACGAGCTGGCCAAGGCCGGCGAGCTGCTCTTCCCGGCGATCAACGTCAACGACTCGGTGACCAAGAGCAAGTTCGACAACAAGTACGGCATCCGCCACTCGCTGCCCGACGGCCTCAACCGCGCCACCGACGTGCTGATCGGCGGCAAGGTCGCATTCGTCGCGGGCTACGGCGACGTCGGCAAGGGCGCGGCGGAGGCGCTGCGCGGCCAGGGCGCGCGGGTCATCGTCAGCGAGGTCGACCCGATCAACGCGCTGCAGGCCGCGATGGACGGCTACCAGGTCGCGCGGCTGGAGTCGGTGATCGACCAGGTCGACATCCTCATCACCGGCACGGGCAACCTCAACGTGGTGACGCTCGACCACCTGCTCGGGCTCAAGCACCTCGCGATCGTCGCCAACGTCGGCCACTTCGACAACGAGATCGACATGGCGTCGCTGGAGGCGCTCGAGGGCGCGGAGAAGGTCGAGATCAAGCCGCAGGTGCACGAGTGGCGCCTGCCCACCGGCCGCAGCATCCTGGTGCTGTCGGAGGGCCGCCTGATGAACCTGGGCAACGCCACCGGCCACCCGAGCTTCGTCATGAGCAACTCGTTCACCAACCAGGTGCTCGCCCAGCTGGAGCTGTACGTCTCGACCGAGAACTACCCGGTCGGCGTCTACGTGCTGCCGAAGCACCTCGACGAGAAGGTCGCGCGGCTGCACCTCGACGCCCTCGGCGTCGAGCTGACCACGCTGACCGACGAGCAGGCCGCCTACATCGGCGTGCCGGTCGACGGCCCCTACAAGGTCGACCACTACCGCTACTGATGGTCCTCGACTTCGCCGACCGGGAGCTGCCCGGCGGCCTGATCCTCCGGGTGCGGAAGGAACAGGCCGCCGGGGCGCTCGCCGCCGCCTACCAGCGCAACCGCGGGCACCTCGCGCCGTGGGACCCCACCCGCACCGAGGACTTCTTCACCGAGGCCGGTCAGCTGTCGCAGACGCGGGAGCTGCTCGCGCTGCGCGAGATGGATGCGTCGCTGCCGCTCGTGCTCGTCGACGGTCAGGAGGTCGCGGGAGGGATGACGCTCAGCGGGATCGTCCGCGGCGCGTTCCAGTCGGCGACCGTCGGCTACTGGCTCGACCGCGACCACACCGGCCGCGGGCTGGCGTCGGCCGCTCTGGCCGCGCTCATCGAGGCCGCGCGCGACCAGTACGGTCTGCACCGCCTCCAGGCCGCGACGCTGCTCGCGAACCACGCCTCGCAGTCGGTGCTCACCCGCGCCGGCTTCGAGCGCATCGGGGTCGCGCCGAACTACCTGCAGATCGCGGGACGCTGGCAGGATCACGTGCTGTTCCAGCGCATCCTGCACGACTGAGTCAGTCCGGAAGCTCTGCGAACGCGCGCACCGGGAAGGTGCCGAATCCCTCGATCGCCGGGGGAGCGGCGGTGAACCGCGCGCCGCGCGCCGGCAGCTGCTCGAGCCGCGTCAGATGTTCGACGACGTGGATGCCCGCCGCGAGCAGGAGGCTGTGGGCCGGGCGCGTACCGCCGCTCTCGGTGTCGTCGATGTTGAGCGAGTCGATGCCCACCAGTCCGACCCCCGCGTCCACCAGCGCCTGCGCCCCCTCCTCGGTGAGGAACGGCGCGCCCGTCGCGTATGCGGGCGTGCCGAAGTGCGCATCCCATCCCGTGCGCAGCAGCACCGCTCCGCCCGCCTCGCCGACGCCCGCGAGTGCGGAGGCGGGGATGCCGCGGGCGTCGCGCACGCCGTCGCTCCAGTCGACCACCTCGGCCGCCAAGCCGACCAGCGTCGCCAGGTCGAGCCCGGCGAGGTCACGTCCGTCCGAGTAGCGGTGGAACGGGCTGTCGAGGTACGTGCCGGTGTTGCCGATCATCGTGATCACGTCCATCGCGAACTCCGTGCCCGGCGCGTAGACGTCGCGCGACGCCTCCCGGGTCAGGTGCGGCGTGATCACGGGGGCGGGGAGCCCGGGATAGGTGACCAGGCCGGCGCGGATCGGGTGGCTGAGGTCGACGATGCGGCGTGCGGTCATGGTGCTCCTTCGTTCGGGGCGTTCTGCGGTCGGATCAGCGCTCGGGGAAGCCGTGCGGCAACGCGCGGAGCACGGGTTCGAGCCGCTCCAGGCGCTGCTGCTCCAGCGCGAGCGCGCGGGCGTCCCGCTGCCGGCGCAGCACCGCGACGGCGACGAGGAACGTCTCGGCGTCGACCGGCGGCACCGGGGACACGTAGGGCGCCGCCTCGCGGGCCAGCTCGGTGCTCAGGCCCATCCGCGCGGCCGGGGTGAGGTCCGGCGCCTGACGGATGAACTGCGCGATGCGGCGCGCGAGCCGGTCCGGGAGCCGCGCGACGTCCGCCGTCGCGGCCCAGGCCGTCAGGTGGGGTGCGAGGTAGAGCGGAAGGGGCGTCGGCTGCGGGACGCGCACGAGCTGGCTGTACGTGCCCGCGAGCAGGTCGCCGAGCCGCTTCGAGCGGGTGTTGAGCAGGCCGGTGAGCGCGGCGATGGCCCCGACGGTCATGAAGATCTCGAGCACGCCGACGAGCGCGCGGATGAAGGAGTGGCGGAAGCCGATGGCGCCCCCGTCGTCGCGCACGATCCGCGCTCCGACCGCGAGCTTCCCGAGCGAGCGCCCGCGCGACACGAGCTCGACCGTGGTCGGCAGCACGACCATCCCGAACACCAGGATGAGGACGATGAGCGCACGCGCGAGCGCCGCATCCAGGTCTCCGCCGGTCGCCGCCAGCAGCAGGATGCAGCCGAACATGACGAGCATGTACACGAGCCAGTCGATGATGCAGCCGGCCGCGCGCAGGATGTAGCTGGCGGGCTTCACATCCAGGGCGACGGCTTCGCCGGTGACCAGCTCGCGGTCGTCCGGCGACGCGCTTCCCGGCCCCGCCTGCATCATAGATATCATCTAAGCAGATGGACCTCGACGCCTACACCGCCGCGCGCAGCGCCGACTGGGAGGAGCTCTCCCGGCTGGCCGCGAAGCGACGCCTCGAGGGGGCGGAGGCCGACCGGCTGATCGACCTCTACCAGTCCGGCGCCGCGGACCTGTCGGCCATCCAGACCAACGCCGGCGCGACCGCCGCAGGCGACCGCCTCTCGCTGGCGCTGTCGAACGCGCGGCTCCGATTCACCGGCGCCGGCGCCAACCTGTTCGCGCAGCTGCCGCGCTTCTTCGTGCTGCAGCTCCCCGCCGCGCTCTACCGGCTCCGCTGGATCGTGCTCGCGGTCGCGGTCGCCACGGCCGTCATCGCGACGCTGTACGCGCTGTGGATCACCGGCAACCCGGACGTCCTCCGCAACCTGGGCGACGACGCGAACCTGCGGCGCTACGTCGAGCACGACTTCATCGACTACTACTCGCACAACCCGGCCGCCTCGTTCGCGGGGCAGGTGTGGACGAACAACGCCTGGATCGCGGCCCAGTGCATCGCGTTCGGCATCACCGGCCTCTATGTGCCGTACGTGCTCATCCAGAACGCGGTCGGCGTCGGCACCGCGGCCGGCGTCATGTTCGCGTACGGCCGCGGCGACATCCTCTTCTCGTACATCGTCCCGCACGGTCTGCTCGAGCTGACCAGCGTCTTCGTCGCCGCCGCGGCCGGACTCCGCGTCTTCTGGGCGTGGATCGCGCCCGGCGCGCGCACCCGCGGGCAGGCGCTCGCCGAGGACGGCCGTGCACTGTTCACGGTCGCCGTCGGCTGTGCGATCTCGTTGTTCGTCTCCGGCCTGATCGAGGGATTCGTGACGCCGTCGGGGTTGCCCGTTTGGGCGAAGATCGGCATCGGTGCGCTGGCTCTTGCCGCGTTCCTCGCCTACATGCTGGTGCTCGGGCGCCGCGCCGTGCGCGCGGGCGAGACGGGCGACCTCACCGAGTACGAGGCAGGGACGCGCCGCATCGTCGCCGGCTGACGGCCGGTCCCACTCAGAGCCGCCCGGCCGCCTTCAGCGCCAGATACCGGTCCGCGAGCGCGGGCGGCAGCTCCGCGGGCGCCCCGGTCACGACATCCCCGCCGAGCCGGCGGACCGCCGCCGCGCCGCGGCTGACGTCGAGCAGTGACCGCTCGGCGGCCGCAGCGCGGTACACCGCATCCCGGTCGGGCCGCTGCCGCGTCGCAGCCAGCGTGTCCGGGTCCGTCACGCTCGCCACGACCACCAGGTGCTTCGCCGTCAGCTGCGGCAGCGCGGAGAGCAGCCCGCGGGAGCCGCCAGGCGACTCGATCGAGGTGAGCAGCACGACGAGCGATCGCTGCGAGGTGACCTGGGCGATCTGCGACGGCACCGCAGACCAGTCCATCTCGATCAGGGACGGTTCGATCCCGGCCATCGCATCCACCATCCGCGACAGCAGCTCGGGGCCGGAGGCGCCCTGCACCCGGCCGCGGACCACCCGGTCGTACGCGATCAGGTCCACCCGGTCGCCCGCGCGGGTGGCCAGGGCGGCGAGGAGCAGCGCTGACTCGAACGCCGTGTCGATCCGCGGCTCGTCGGCGACGCGTGCGGCGGAGGTGCGGGCCGTGTCGATCACGATGACGACGCGCCGGTCGCGCTCGGGGCG
>JAEWJG010000185.1 GCA_023386675.1 Actinomycetes bacterium | reverse complement strand
GCCGTACGGAGGGCCGTGTCGGCCAGACCCTTACGGGCACCGTGCGTCGCGATGAAGTACTCCGCCACCGACAGACCCTCGCGGTACGAGGAGATGATCGGACGGGGGATGATCTCACCCTTCGGGTTGTTCACCAGACCACGCATACCGGCGATGTTGCGGACCTGCAGCCAGTTACCACGGGCACCGGACGTCACCATGCGGTTGATGGTGTTGTCCGCCGGGAAGTTGGCGCGCATGGCCTCTGCGACCTCGTTGGTGGCCTCGGTCCAGATCTTGACGAGCTCCTGACGACGCTCGAGGTCGGTCGTGAGACCCTTCTCGAACTCGGAGGTGATCTTCGCCGCCTTCTTCTCGTAGCCGGCCACGATCTGCGCCTTGTTCGGCGGGGTCAGGATGTCGCTCAGCGACACCGTGACGCCCGAGCGGGTGCCCCAGTAGAAGCCGGCGTCCTTGATCCGGTCGAGCGCCGCGGCGACCTCCACCTTCGGGTACCGCTCGGCGAGGGCGTTGACGATCGACGAGATCGTGCCCTTGTCGGCGACATCCTCCACGTAGGGGTAGTCGGCCGGGAGCGCCTCGTTGAAGAGGGCGCGACCCAGCGTGGTCTCGACGATCGCGGTGATCGGCTCGGCACCCGTGTCCGCCGCGTCGGACGGCACGTAGTTGTCGAGACGGATCTTGACCTTGGCGTTCAGGTGCAGCGTGCCCTGGTCCTTCGCGAGGATCGCTTCGGAGACCGAGGAGAACGCGCGACCCTCGCCCACGGCGCCCTCGCGGACGGTGGTGAGGTGGTGCAGACCGATGATCATGTCCTGCGAGGGCAGGGTGACCGGGCGGCCGTCGGACGGCTTCAGGATGTTGTTCGAAGCGAGCATCAGGATGCGGGCCTCGGCCTGGGCCTCCACCGACAGCGGCAGGTGCACCGCCATCTGGTCGCCGTCGAAGTCCGCGTTGAACGCGGCGCAGACGAGCGGGTGGAGCTGGATGGCCTTGCCCTCGACCAGCTGCGGCTCGAACGCCTGGATGCCCAGACGGTGCAGCGTAGGCGCACGGTTCAGCAGCACGGGGCGCTCGCGGATGATCTCCTCGAGCACGTCCCACACCTGCGGGCGCGAACGCTCCACCATCCGCTTGGCGGCCTTGATGTTCTGAGCGTGGCTCAGGTCGATCAGGCGCTTGATGACGAACGGCTTGAACAGCTCCAGCGCCATCTGCTTGGGCAGACCGCACTGGTGCAGCTTGAGCTGCGGACCCACGATGATGACAGAACGGCCCGAGTAGTCCACGCGCTTTCCGAGCAGGTTCTGGCGGAAGCGTCCCTGCTTGCCCTTCAGCATGTCGCTGAGGGACTTGAGGGCGCGGTTGCCGGTACCCGTCACGGGGCGGCCGCGGCGGCCGTTGTCGAACAGCGCGTCGACGGCCTCCTGCAGCATGCGCTTCTCGTTGTTCACGATGATCTCGGGAGCACCGAGGTCGAGCAGACGACGGAGGCGGTTGTTGCGGTTGATCACGCGGCGGTACAGGTCGTTCAGGTCCGACGTGGCGAAGCGGCCACCGTCGAGCTGGACCATCGGGCGCAGCTCCGGCGGGATCACCGGGACCACGTCGAGGACCATCGCGGCCGGCGAGTTGCCGGTCGCCAGGAACGACGACACGACCCGCAGGCGCTTGATCGCGCGGATCTTCTTCTGGCCCTTGCCGGTCGCGATCTGCTCGCGGAGCAGCTCGGCCTCCTGGTTCAGGTCGAAGGCCTGCAGACGGCGCTTGATCGCCTCGGCGCCCATGTAGGCCTCGAAGTAGAGGCCGTAGCGGTCGAGGAGCTCGTTGAAGTCCGCGTCCTCCGGCTTGAGGTCGCCGACCTTGAGGGTGCGGAACGACTCCCACACGCGCTCCAGGCGGGCGATGTCCTCGTCGAAGGACTTGCGGAGCTGGCCCATCTCCTTCTCGGCGGTGTCCTTGACGCGACGCTTCTGGTCGGCCTTCGCACCCTCCTCCTCCAGAGCGGCGAGGTCGGTCTCGAGGCGCTGCAGACGCTCGGCGACGCGGGCGTCGCGCTGGTCGGACAGCGTCTTGATCTCGAGACGCAGCTCGTTCTCGAGGCCGGGGAGGTCGGCGTGACGGCCGTCCTCGTCCACCGAGATCACCATGTAGGCGGCGAAGTAGATGACCTTCTCGAGGTCCTTCGGCGCCATGTCGAGCAGGTAGCCGAGACGGCTGGGCACACCCTTGAAGTACCAGATGTGCGTCACCGGGGCGGCGAGCTCGATGTGGCCCATGCGCTCACGACGGACGGAGGACTTGGTGACCTCCACGCCGCAGCGCTCGCAGACGATGCCCTTGAACCGGACGCGCTTGTACTTGCCGCACGAGCACTCCCAGTCGCGGGACGGCCCGAAGATCTGCTCTCCGAAGAGGCCGTCCTTCTCGGGCTTGAGCGTGCGGTAGTTGATGGTCTCCGGCTTCTTGACCTCGCCGTAGCTCCAGCGACGGATGTCGTCAGCAGTGGCCAGGCCGATACGCAGCTCGTCAAAAGTTGTTGCGTCGAGCAATGTGTTCACTCTCTCCTATTGAAGATTCGTCAGTTGGTCTGGCTGCTTAGATCTCGTCGATCGACGACGACTCGAAGCGCGAGGAGATGTTGATGCCCAGCTCCTCCGCGGCGCGGAAGGCCTCGTCGTCCGAGTCGCGCAGGCTGACCGCCTGGCCGTCGGCCGAGAGCACCTCCACGTTCAGGCAGAGGGACTGCATCTCCTTGATGAGGACCTTGAAGGACTCCGGGATGCCCGGCTCCTGGATGTTCTCACCCTTGACGATGGCCTCGTAGACCTTGACGCGGCCGAGGATGTCATCCGACTTGATGGTCAGGAGCTCCTGCAGCGCGTACGCGGCACCGTAGGCCTCGAGGGCCCACACCTCCATCTCACCGAAGCGCTGACCACCGAACTGCGCCTTACCACCGAGCGGCTGCTGGGTGATCATCGAGTACGGTCCGGTCGAGCGGGCGTGGATCTTGTCGTCGACCAGGTGGTGCAGCTTCAGGATGTACATGTAGCCGACCGACACAGGGTCCGGGTACGGCTCGCCGGAGCGGCCGTCGAACAGCTGCGTCTTGCCGGAGGAACCGATCAGGCGGTCGCCGTCGCGCGTCGGGAGGGTCGAGTCGAGCAGACCTGCGATCTCCTCCTCCTTCGCACCGTCGAACACCGGGGTCGCGACCTTCGTGTTCGGCGCGGCCGAGAAGGCGGCCTCGGGGAGCTCAGCGGCCCACTTCGGCTTGCCCTTGATCTCCCAGCCGTTCTTGGCGATCCACCCGAGGTGGATCTCCAGGACCTGACCGAAGTTCATGCGGCCCGGGACACCCAGCGGGTTCAGGATCACGTCGACCGGAGTTCCGTCGGCGAGGAACGGCATGTCCTCCACCGGCAGGATCTTCGAGATGACGCCCTTGTTGCCGTGACGGCCGGCGAGCTTGTCACCAGCGGTGATCTTGCGCTTCTGGGCGATGTAGACCACCACGCGCTGGTTCACGCCGGAACCGAGCTCGTCGTCGCCGTCCTGCGAGTCGAAGACCTTGACACCGATGATGGTGCCCTCCTCGCCGTGCGGGACCTTGAGGGAGGTGTCGCGCACCTCGCGGCTCTTCTCGTTGAAGATCGCGCGGAGCAGGCGCTCCTCGGCCGACAGCTCGGTCTCGCCCTTCGGCGTGACCTTGCCGACGAGGATGTCGCCGGGGCGCACCTCGGCGCCGATGCGGATGATGCCGCGCTCGTCGAGGTCGGCCAGGAGGTCCGGGCTGACGTTCGGCAGGTCGCGGGTGATCTCCTCCTTGCCCAGCTTGGTGTCGCGGGCGTCGACCTCGTACTCCTCGATGTGGATCGAGGAGAGAGTGTCGTCCTTCACCAGGTTCTGGCTGAGGATGATCGCGTCCTCGAAGTTGTGACCCTCCCACGGCATGAACGCGACGAGCAGGTTCTTGCCGAGCGCGAGCTCGCCGTTCTCGGTCGCGGGACCGTCGGCGACGACCTCGCCCTGCTCGATGCGGTCGCCCTCATCCACGACCACGCGGTGGTTGTAGGAGGTGCCCTGGTTCGAGCGGTCGAACTTGCGCAGGTAGTAGGTCTGGTACGTGCCGTCGTCCGCCATCACGGTGACCGCGTCGGCCGAGACCTCGGTGACCACACCGGACTTCTCGGCGGTGACGACGTCACCCGCGTCGATGGCCGCGTAGCCCTCCATACCGGTACCGACGACCGGGCTCTCCGAGCGGAGCAGCGGCACCGCCTGGCGCTGCATGTTCGCACCCATGAGGGCTCGGTTGGCGTCGTCGTGCTCGAGGAACGGGATCAGCGACGTACCGACCGACACCATCTGGCGCGGGGAGACGTCCATGTAGCCGATCTCGTCGGCGGGGATCAGGTCGACCTCGCCGCCCTTCTGACGGGCGAGCACGCGCTCCTCGACGAAGTGGCCGTTCGCGTCGAGCGGGGCGTTGGCCTGCGCGACGACGAAGTCGTCCTCCTCCGAAGCGGTCAGGTAGTCGATCTGGTCGGTGACCCGGCCCTCGACGACCTTGCGGTACGGCGTCTCGATGAAGCCGAAGGAGTTGATGCGCGCGAAGGACGCGAGCGAGCCGATCAGACCGATGTTCGGGCCTTCCGGCGTCTCGATCGGGCACATGCGGCCGTAGTGCGACGGGTGGACGTCACGGACCTCGACGCCGGCGCGCTCACGGCTCAGACCACCGGGGCCGAGCGCGGAGAGGCGGCGCTTGTGGGTCAGACCCGCGAGCGGGTTGTTCTGGTCCATGAACTGCGACAGCTGCGACGTTCCGAAGAACTCCTTGATCGCGGCGACGACCGGTCGCACGTTGATCAGGGTCTGCGGGGTGATCGCCTCGATGTCCTGCGTGGTCATGCGCTCGCGGACGACGCGCTCCATGCGGGACAGGCCGGTGCGGACCTGGTTCTGGATGAGCTCGCCGACGGCGCGGATACGACGGTTGCCGAAGTGGTCGATGTCGTCGATGTCGAGACGGATGTCGGTCTCGACGCCGTTGCGCAGGCCACGGAACGTGGTGCGGCCGTCGTGCAGGGCGACCAGGTACTTGATCGTCGCGATGATGTCCTGGACGGTCAGCACCGAGTCCGTCAGCGGGGCCTCGAGGCCGAGCTTGCGGTTGATCTTGTAACGGCCGACCTTGGCGAGGTCGTAGCGCTTCGGGTTGAAGTAGAAGTTGTCGAGCAGCGCACGCGCGGCCTCGGCGGCGACCTGCTCACCCGGACGCAGCTTGCGGTAGATGTCCTTGAGCGCCTCCTCCTTGGTGAGGATGGCGTCCTTCTCGAGGGTCAGCTCGATCGACTGGTAGCCGGCGAACTCGGAGAGGATCTCCTCGCTCGTGAGGCCCAGCGCCTTCAGGAACACGGTGACCGACTGCTTGCGCTTGCGGTCGATGCGGACACCGACCTGGTCGCGCTTGTCGATCTCGAACTCGAGCCACGCGCCGCGGCTCGGGATCACGCGAGCGGAGTAGATGTCCTTGTCGGACGTCTTGTCGGCGGTCGCCTCGAAGTACACGCCCGGCGAGCGGACGAGCTGCGACACGACGACACGCTCGGTGCCGTTGATGATGAACGTTCCGCGCTCGGTCATGAGCGGGAAGTCGCCCATGAAGACCGTCTGGGTCTTGATCTCACCGGTGAGGTGGTTCATGAACTCGGCCTCGACGTAGAGCGGGGCCGCGTAGGTCTTGCCCTTCTCCTTGCACTCGTCGATCGAGTACTTCTTCTCTTCGAGGAAGGGGTTCGTGAACGAGAGCTGCATGGTCTCGCCGAGGTCCTCGATGGGAGAGATCTCCTCGAAGATCTCCTCGAGGCCCGTTGCGGCGGGCAGATCCTGACGACCCTGGGCGAGGCCTTCTTCGACGCGCGCCTTCCACGCGTCGTTTCCGACCAGCCAGTCGAAGCTCTCCGTCTGCAGTGCGAGCAGATCGGGAACGGTGAGGGTGTCCGTGATCTTGGCGAACGAGAGACGAGATGCGGCTCGTCCGTTCTTGGGTGTCTTGTCGGTGTTGGTTGCGTTGCGCGCAGCAGCCAAGGAAATAACCTCCGGGGCCCCGGTCGGGCCAGTTACTGTCGGTCGTGGTGTCTGGACGAGAACTCCCAGTCGCATCGCGCCGCCGTATCTGACCCGAAAGGACGGGCCCAGGCGCGCGCGGAGAAGTCAGAGCCGACCGCAATATGAAGGCAGAAGTTTGACTGGGAGCGCAAAGAACAACTATATGTCAAATAGACGCGCCGTGTCCAGTCTTTTCTTGACCGAAGACGCGACCTGAGGTATAACGCGTGCCCGGGGCTGGTATTCCCCGGTCTCAGGACCTGTGCGATCGGTACGTCGGGAGGGTGTCGACCGTCGCCAGGACGGCCTCCTCGCGGGTCCGCGGCGACCAGCCGAGCACCCGCCTGGCCTTCTCGCTCGTGGCCCGCCGCGCCTTCCCGAGGTCGGGAAGGAACTCGCGGACCCGGCGGCTGAACGGGGCGGCGGCCTTCAGCATCCACGGCGCCATGAGCTTCGTGCTGACGCGCCGCCCGGCGGCCTCGCCGAGGTGCCCGCGGATGAGGAGGGCCACCTCCTGAACGCCCATCACCTCGCCCGCGATCGCGAGGAAGCGCTCGCCGGGCGCCTCCGGGCGCGTCATCGCGAGCAGGTGCAGGGCGGCGACGTCGCGCACGTCCACGACCCCGAAGTACGCGTCGGGCAGGCGCGGGAGGCGTCCCTCCTTGACCAGCCGCACCAGCTCCACCGAGCTGGACACGTCCGGGCCCAGCACCGGCCCGAGGATGCCGACCGGGTTCACGGTCGCGAGCTGCAAGTTGCCCCCCTCGCGCTCGACGAAGTCCCATGCCGCCCGCTCGGCCAGGGTCTTGGAGCGCACGTACGCGCTGATCGGGCGGCCGCTGTCGAGCTCCGTCCAGTCCTCCTCGGTGAAGGCGCGCTCGGTCGGCGCGTGGCCGTACCCGATCGCAGCGAAGGAGGACGTGAGCACGACCCGCTCGACCCCGGCGTCCCGGGCGGCGCGCAGCACGCGCAGCGCCCCGTCACGCGCCGGACGGATGAGCTCGTCCGGATCCTTCGGCTGCACCGACGGGAACGGGGACGCGACGTGCAGCACGAACCGGCAGCCGGCGACCGCCTCCGCCCATCCCTCGTCGGAGGTCAGGTCGGCGATGGCGAACTCCAGCCGGTCCCCCGGGTCGTCGATCCCTCCGGCGGCCAGCTGCGAGCGCACGTCGGCGGCGCGGGCGGGCGTGCGGATGGTGGTCCGCACCCGGTAGCCGGCCTCCAGCAGGGCGAGGACGCAGTGGGCGCCCACGAACCCGGAGCCACCGGTCACGAGCACGAGGTCGGGAGTCGTCGGGTCGGTCACGTTGCCCATCCTTCCCCGGAGGGAGCGGTTGCGCTACCGGTGGGTCACGAGCGGACGAGCGCGATCGCCTGGGCACGGTCGCGCACCGCGAGCTTGGCGAACAGGGCGTTGATGTGCGTCTTCACCGTGGAGACGCCGACGTAGAGGGTGCGGGCGATCTCGGCGTTGCTGAGACCGTCGGCGACCAGGGCGAGCACCTCGGCCTCGCGGCGCGTGAGGGTCGGGAAGCGGGTAACGAGGGCGTCCGCCTGGTCCGGTTCGGGGACGGTGGACGCGGTGAGCGAGTGGACGAGGCGCTCACCGATTTCCGGCGCGAACGTCGACTGCCCGCTCGCGACCGATCGCACGGCTGCCGCCAGCTCCGCGCGACCGGCGTCCTTCGTGAGGTACCCGCGAGCGCCCGCCCGAAGCGCCGCGACGATCGAGGCGTCGTCGGCGTAGGTGGTCAGCACCAGCACCGCGGTGCCTGGCGCCTCTGCGGTGACGCGTGCCGTCGCGGCGGCACCGTCGAGGACGGGCATGCGCAGATCCATCAGGAGCACGTCGGGACGCTCTGCCACGGCGAGCGCGACCGCCTCCGCGCCGTCCGCGGCCTGGCCGATGACCTCGACGTCCGGCAGCAGGCCGAGCACGGTGACGAGGCCGTCGCGGACGATCGCCTGGTCGGCCGCGAGGGCGATCCGGATGCGTGGGGCGTCGTTCACAGCACCGCCTCCACCGTCACGGTGAACCGTCCGGCGTCGACCGACGCGGCCGCCGAGCCGCCATGCGGGAGCGCGGCGAACCGCTCGCGCATCCCGTCGAGCCCGCGGCCGCCTCCGGAGCCCGCGAGCCCGGGATGCGGCACGGTCAGCGGGTTGGAGACCATGAGGCGCACGCGGTCAGTCTGCCAGGAGAGCCGCACGTCCACCGGCGCCCCCGGCGCGTGCTTGCGAGCGTTGCTCAGCGCTTCCTGCAGGGCGCGCTGAAGGGCCCCGGCGATGTCGACGCCGAGGGGGCGACTGTCGCCGTCGACCGCGAACTCCGCGGAGCCGCCGAGCGAGCGGTGCGCCGCGACCAGGTCCCGCAGGGACCTCTCGACGTCCTCCGCGGTCACCGGGTCGGCAGGGCTCGGAGTGGCGGGCGCCCGCAGCGCGGCGACGGCGCGGCGCGCGTCGGCGAGGCCGTCGGTCGCGAGCCGGCGCGCGTCGATGACGCGGGAGCGCGCGGCAGCCTGGTCGCCGGCTTCGAGGAGCGCGTCCACCGCATCCAGCTGCACCACGAGGCCGCCGAGGCTGTGCGCGAGCACGTCGTGCAGGTCGCGGGCGAGGGCGACCCGGGACGCCTCCTCGCGCATCGCAGCGTCCTGCTCGCGCAGCAGCGCCTCCCGCTCCTCCGCCCGCCGGAACTGCCTCCTGCTGAGCCCACCGAAGGCGCCGAGCAGGATGCCACCGAGCATCGAGAGCAGCGCCGGCACCGGCGTCCCGACGGGCACAGCGCCGACGGCCGTCAGGAGCAGCGCGATCGCCGCGAGCGCGAAGCCGCCCCAGAGGGGCACGGCGATGTCCCCCAGGACGGCGAGGACGCCGACCGCGGCCGGCACGACCGTCAGGCCGTCGGTGGGCGCCGCCGTGATCGCCCCCAGCACCGTCGAGAGCAGGATGCAGACGAGGGCGGTACGACCTAGCCCGTAGTGCGCGAGCACGCTTCGGGCGACCCACAGGGCGAGGGAGGCGAACGCGACGACGACGACCCACAGCGGACGCGCGCCGCTGTGGGTGGTCACGAGGCCGTACCCGACGGCCGCCGCGCCGAAGAAAGTCAGCGCGAGAGCGAGCCCGCCGGGCCGGGAGGAGACGATCACTCGACCATCATGCGACCCACGGCCGCGTGACGGTCGAGCCGCGCGGCGAACACGGCGGTGCGCGCTGCACGGTTGGCGGCGAAGACCAGCAGGATGACGCCCGTCGCGGCGGCCAGGTGCGATCCGGCCTGAGCGGCCACCACATC
Organism: Actinomycetes bacterium; assembly: GCA_023386675.1. Classification (GTDB taxonomy): domain Bacteria; phylum Actinomycetota; class Actinomycetes; order Actinomycetales; family Microbacteriaceae; genus Leifsonia. The sequence continues at coordinate 6,229 of JAEWJG010000185.1, read as the reverse complement.
CACGACGATGCGCACCGCCACCACGACCAGCCAGAGCCCCATGCCCCAGACCCCCGTGCGGGACTCGTAGACGGCGAGCTCGCGCCCGTCCTTGCCCGCGGCGACCGGCTGCGGCAGGCGGCGGAAGTGGGCGATCGCGCCCATCCACGCGCCCACGCCGAGCGAGAACAGGAGTTCGCCCACGATCACCGCGATGTCGAGCGGTGTGATCGAGGCCGGCTTCACCTGCTGCCCGACCAGCGCGAAACCGACGACGCCGAGGATGAGCGGCGAGCGCCACATCCGGCTCACGACGACCGGGCGCCAGGACAGCTGGCGCACGCCGATCCACCCGATCAGCAGGAGGATGAGGAGGCCGTTGACGATCATCTGGAATGTCATGGCTCTAGCGTCGCGGCAGGCGCTCGGCACCGGGACCACCCGCGGGTGGAGAGCGGGTGGAGATCCGGCCGTCCACGGGTCGAGCGCGACTAGGCTGGCCGGGTGCCCGCCTCGCAGAACCCGTCCGTCACCCTCTCGGAGAGCGGATACCTGGCGACGGTCGAGCCGGACCGGTTCGTTCCTGGGGCGTATCAGCTCGTCGTGGACGGGACGCCGCAGTCCCATGTGAACCTCGACGACCCGTCGCAGCTGTTCTTCGAGTACGTGCAGCGGATGGGCAACGTCATCGACCTCATCGGCGACCCGGGGCAGCCGATCACCGCGGTGCATCTGGGCGCGGGCGCCCTCACGCTGCCCCGCTACATCGCCTACACCCGGCCGGGGTCGCGGCAGCAGGTCGTGGAGCTGGAGAGCAAGCTCGTGGAGCTGGTGCGCGAGCAGCTGCCGCTCCCCCGTTACGCGCAGATCCGCATCCGGCACGGCGACGCCCGCGAGGTCGTCGGCAAGTTCCCGGCGGGACTGCGCGGGTCGGTGGACCTGCTCGTCGTCGACATCTTCAGCGGGTCGCGGACGCCGGCGCATGTCACCAGCGTCGAGTTCTACCGGTCGGCGGTGTCGTTGCTGAAGCCCGACGGGATCGTGCTCGTCAACGTCGCGGACGGCCCGCCGCTGACGTTCGCGCGCAGCCAGGTGTCGACGCTCGGCGCCGTGGTCGAGAACGTGGCCGCCCTGGCTGAGACGCAGGTGCTCAAGGGGCGGCGGTTCGGCAACGTGGTGCTGGTCGGGTCGAACTCGCCGCTGCCGCTGGAGTGGCTGCCGCGGCTGCTCGCCAGCGGTCCGCATCCTGCGAAGGCGGTGGCCGGGGAGGAGCTGCGCACGTTCGCGGCCGGGGCCCCGATCGTGACGGATGCGACCAGCGTGCCGTCGCCGACGCCCGCCCGCAGCATCTTCCAGACAGGCACCCGGCGGGACTGAGCCGGCGGACCTGACGGTCAGGCGTGCCGGAACAGCACGCCCTGACCGGGACGCAGCTGGGCGAAAAGGTCGAGCGAGGAGTCCGCGATGACGGCGATCACCGGGTAACCGCCGGTGACGGGGTGGTCGGCCAGCAGCACGGTCGGGCGGCCGTCGGGCGACACCTGCACGGCGCCGGCGACCATCGGCTCGCTGGGCAGCTCCCCCTCCACCGTGCGCTCGAGCAGCGGGACGCGGCGTTCAGCGGCGTGGCGCGCCGTCGCGGGCGCGTCGAGGCGCATCCCGATCCGGTCGCTCTGCTGCCCGGCGCGCCACTCGACGGTGAAGAACGCCTCCAGCGCCGCGTCGGTGAACCAGTCGGCGCGCGGGCCGCGGTGCGCGCGGACCTCGACCATCTCCGGTGCGGGATCGGCGACGGGGACGAAGTCGAGCAGGGGCAGGTCGGTTCCGGATGCTGTCCCGATCGGGAGGACGTCCCCGGCGGCGAGCGGCGCGGGACCGAGCCCCGCCAGGGTGTCGCGCGAGCGCGAGCCGAGGACCGGTGCGACCGCGATGCCGCCGCGCACCGCGAGGTACCACCTCATCCCCGTCTCGGCCGGGCCCAGTCGGAGGACCTGGCCGGCGCGTGCGCGGACCGCCTGGTGCGCATCCAGGGGTCGCCCGTCGAGAAGGAGCGAGCCGGTCGCGCCGGTGACCGCGAACCAGGCGTCCTGCTCGAAGCGCGCCTCGAATCCGCCGAGCAGCACCTCGATGCCGGCGTCGCCCTCGGCGTTGCCGAGCAGGCGGTTGCCCAGCCGGAGGGCGCCGCGGTCCAGCGCGCCGGAAGCGACGACGCCGAGGGCGGCCAGGCCGGGGCGGCCCAGGTCCTGCAGCAGGGCGAGCGGACCAGGGGCGAGGATGCGCAGTCCGGAGGTCACGTCGCCTCCCGGAACCGCACCACGGCACCCGGCCGCAGCAGCGCGGGCGGATCGGCGGCCTCGTCCCAGAGCACCGCGTCCGTCGTCCCGATCAGCTGCCAGCCGCCGGGGCTGGAACGCGGGTAGACGCCGCTGAACGCGCCCGCGAGCCCGACCGCGCCCGGCGGGACCGACGTTCGCGGGCTGGACCGGCGCGGCACGTCGAGCGGGTCGCCATCGGGCACGAGGTAGGCGAAGCCCGGCGCGAACCCGCCGAACGCGACCCGCCAGGGGCGACCGGTGTGGAAGGCGATCACGTCGGCCTCGGTGCGCTTGGTCAGTCGGGCGACCTCCGCGAGATCCTCGCCGTCGTAGCGGACGGCGAGCTCGACCACGTCCGCGTCGGCAGCCGGGGCGGCCAGCAGCTCGGTGCTCTCGACCCAGGCGGCTGCGACGCTGAGCGGCAGGATGCGCGGCTGCACGACGACGGCGATGGTCCGCGCCGCGGGCACCAGGTCGATCACGCCCTCGGTGCGGCTCGCCTCCAGGCCGCGGAACAGCGCGAGCACCGCCTCCAGGTCGTCCAGCTCCACGAGCAGGGCGTGGTCGCCGTACGGCAGGATGCGCCGGCTCACGCGAACGGCTCCACGGCGACTCCGGCCGCGGCGAGCGCCTCCCGCACCGCCCGCGCCATCGCGACGGCACCCGGCGTGTCTCCGTGGACGCACAGCGAGTCCACCTGCACCGCGATGTCGGTGCCGTCGACCGCGGTCACGCGGCCGTCTTTCACCATCCGTACGGCGCGGGCCGTGATCGCGTCGGCGTCGGACAGCAGGGCGCCGGGCTCGGCGCGCGGCACCAGCGTGCCGTCCGCGCGGTAGCCGCGGTCGACGAACGCCTCGCGCACGAAGCGCAGTCCCGCCTCCCGCGCGGACCGCTCGACGGCCGAGCCGCCCAGCCCGAGCAGAGCGAGCGACGGGTCGAACGCGACCACGGCATCCACGACGGCGTTCGCCTGGGCCTCGTCGCGCACGATGCGGTTGTACAAGGCGCCGTGCGGCTTGACGTAGCGGACGGCGGTGCCCGCGACACGGGCGAGGCCGGTCAGCGCGGCGAGCTGGTACAGCACCTCGTCGCGCAGCTCGCCGGAGGGTACGTCCATCGAGCGCCGGCCGAACCCGGCCAGGTCGCGGTACGAGACGTGCGCGCCGACCGTGACCCCGTCGGCCGCGGCCTCGCGGCAGGTGGCGAGCATCGTGGACGCGTCCCCGGCATGGAAGCCGCACGCCACGTTCGCGCTGGACACGACCCGCAGCAGGGCAGCGTCGTCGCCCATCGACCAGGCGCCGAAGGACTCGCCGAGGTCGCTGTTGAGGTCGATGGAAGGCATGTCCTTATTGTTGCGCGCGTGCCGCCCGCGCCCGATGCGCCCGCACCTTCGCCCGGTTGCCGCAGCGCTGCATGGAGCACCAGCGGCGCGTCCCGCTGCGGGAGGTGTCCAGGTAGACGAGGTCGCAGTCGCCGGCCGAGCACTCGCGGATGCGGCCGTCGACGTCCGGGCCGAAGAGGCGCACGGCGTCGCGGGCGATGGAGCCGAGCGCCTGGTGCGGCCGCGCCTTCGTGCGTCCGGCCTGGCGTGCGCCTCCCGCCAGCACCGGCGGGATGTCGGGTGTCGCGGCGAAGAGGTTCACCACGTCCACGTCGTCCGGCGACAGCGTCTCGGTGAGGCTCGCCTGCCTGGCCAGCCGGCCGATCGCTGAACGCAGGGTGCGCGCGTCGCGGAACTCGCGCTCGCCGGCAGTGGCTGCGACCTCGGGGAACCGCTCGGCCAGCCACACGTTCAGCTCGCCGTGGTCGCGGACGGTGTGCTCCTCGTCCGCTTCGCGGTCCAGGCCGCCGGTGTAGGCGAAGTCGAGTGCCAGCGACCCCGAGTCGAACCACCAGCGTTGGCCGTCTGCGGGTTCCATCCACTGCCCGGTGCCTCGGGTGACTATCGCTTCCGTCGCCATGCAACCGACGATACCGGTTACCGGAGGCGGCCCACGGCCACCAGAAACCCTAGCCGAGAGCGCTGCGGCATACTGGGCGGATGACCGCAACACGGCCCGACCCCCGGGCGACGCTCGAAGGACCGACGGTGGTCCTGAGGGCGCTGACCCACGACGACCTGCCGGACCTGTTCGACGCCATCGGGCGACCCGAGGTCTTCGCCGGCGGCTGGGGCGGCGGCCCCGCCGCGTACCGGGACACCTACGAGGAGTGGCGCGAGTTCATCCTCCGCTATCTGGACTGGGACCGGAGCAACGTCACGGCTGTCGTCCTGCGCGACGGCGACCGGCTGGTCGGCACGACCACGCTCGGCGACTTCGACCTGGTCAACGACTCGGCCCACATCGGCTGGACCGCCTACGCCCCCGAGGCGTGGGGCGGGCGCGTCAACGCGGAGGCCAAGCGACTGCTGCTGGGCACGGCGTTCGACCACGGGTTCGAGCGCGTGAAGCTGCAGGCGGATGTGCTCAACGAGCGATCACGCTCGGCGATCGCCCGGCTGGGCGCGCGCTTCGAGGGCGTCCTGAGGCACACCCAGCGCCGTGCGGACGGGACCTGGCGCGACACCGCGGTGTACTCGATCCTCAGCGAGGAGTGGCCGACGGTCCGGGATGCGCTCGACGAGCGGATCGGCGCAACCCGCGCCTGAGCCGGCTCCCCGGCGGCGCGCGCGGCTACTCGGCCGCTGCCGCCGCGGCGACCCGACGCTGGGCAGGCGACACCTCGCGGTGCTGCCACGAGATGAGGTTCGCTGCGTCGAACCGGCGCGAGCACGCCCCGCAGGCGAGCGCTCGCGCGGGCTTGCGGTAGCGGTAGTGCGTGTGACCGTTCGGGCAGGTCCCGACCCACGGCGCGAGGTCGTCGGCGATGGCGCCGCCGTGCAGGCGCTTGCCCTCGTAGCCGAGGTCGAGCGCGATGGCGCGCCAGCGCGGCCCGTGGCCCGCGCGGGGACCGGCGAGCGCGTGGGCGACCTCGTGCAGCAGGATCTGGTGGATCTCGTCGTCCTCGTAGCGCGCGGCCAGGTAACGGGAGACGGTGATCCGCTTCGACGTGTAATTGCAGAGGCCCGCGCGGGTCTTGGCGTTGTCGAACCCGAAGCTCCAGACGGACGGGTCGAGGTGCAGCGCGATGAGGGCGTCGGCCCAGCGCCGGACGCGGTCGAGCTCGGCCATCAGGCGCGGCTCCCATCCGAAGCGCTCCACTGCTCCATGCCGTGCATCCTACGCGCGATCGGTGTCCGTCTCCGTGCCCGGAGCGGCGTCGGCGGAACCCCGCGATGGGCCGCGCTGGACGTCCAGCGCCGACTGCACGACCGCGACAGCGGTCAGCGCCGCCTGGATCTCGGCGGGTGACGCTCCCAGCTTCTCGCGGAGGAACACGGCGGCCGTCATGTCGGCGAGCGCGTTCTCGAAGTCGCCGGTGTCGAAGTACACCTTGCCCCGGTTCTGGATGGCGAACGCCTCCAGCGCCGTCCACTCGCGGCCGCGGGCCTCATCCACGCAGCCGGTCAGCTCGACGATGGCCTCGTCGGACTTCCCCTCGTACTGCAGCACCTGCGCTCTGCGGACGCGCGCGCCGAGCAGCTGCTCCCTATCGCCGGTGAAGCGCGCCTGACGCACGGCCTCGTTGGCCACCTCGTACGCCTCGTCGAGCCGGCCCAGCAGGCGGAGCAGCACCGCCTTCTCGTTGAGCGCGCTGAGGCTCCGCAGGCTGCCGAGCTCCTCGAGCCGCTCGCCGGCAGCGCGCAGATCCACGCGTTCGCGCAAGGTGGTCGGATCGTATCCGAGGATGATGCTCAGGGTTCTGCTCCCGATCGGTGTGACCCCCCAAGACTACCCGCTGACGGGGTTCATCCCGGGCGCGTGACCGCCTGTGCCGGCGCGAGTCGCGCCTCGATGTACGGTCGTCGCACGAGAGCGGCCGCCGCC
>JAEWJG010000070.1 GCA_023386675.1 Actinomycetes bacterium | reverse complement strand
CTGCTGGATCGACTTCAGAACGCCCGCCAGGTTCACCGGCAGCAGGATGAGGTTGAAGCCGTAGATCCGGAAGATGTCGGTGGCCTTGTATCCGCTGTAGCGGAGGTCCGCCGCCTGGCTGATGAAGTACGGCAGCGCGGCGAGGAGCACCATCGGGCTGAGCAGGCGGCCGTCGTACGGGTATGCGAGCAGGAAGATCAGGCCGAAGCTCGCCCAGCTGATCGATGCCATGTAGTTGACGCGCAGCAGCAGCTCGATCTTGGACACGGACTCGCCGCGGCGCTTCCGCTCCTTCACCTGACGCCAGAGCTTCGGGAGGATGAGCAGACCGCCGTTCGCCCACCGGCGGCGCTGCACGATCAGCGAGCCGAAGTCCGGCGGGGTGGCCGAGTAGCTCAGGCGCTCCGGGTAGTTGGACAGCGTCCAGCCGTGGGTGCCGAGGTCGATGCTCGACTCGGTGTCCTCGATGACGGTGCGGTCCTGGATGTAGCGGCGCACCTCGAACCCGCCGACGAACTCGGTCTCGACGATGTCGTCCAGCGCGCGCTTGCGGATGACCGCGTTCGCGCCCACCCAGAAGGTCGCGCCGTAGTACGACTTGCCCTGGTGCAGGATGTGCTGGATGTCGGTGGTCGCACCGGCGAGGCGCTCGATGCGCGTGCCGGCCCCGCGGAACGACGAGTACGGCGTCTGGGTGACCGCGACGCGCGCGTTGTCGGGCTGCTGCAGGAAGTAGGTGAGCCGGAGGCAGTACTCGCGCAGCAGGATGGAGTCGGCGTCCAGCGTCAGCAGGAAGTCGCTGTCCGGGATCTCGACGTCGCCCGGGCGGCGCTGGCCGGCGGGCACGGCGTTCAGGATGGGGCCCTCCGGCGTCTCCTCGACGCGGTAGGTGCCGCCCATCAGGCCGATGTAGGCGTTGAGGTTCATCGCCTTGTTGGCCTCGTGCGACAGCGACGCCCACTTCTTGCGCTCGAAGACGGCGAGCTCGGCGTCGAAGGTCCAGGCGAGGCGGCGGTAGAGCTGCGCGACGCGCTTGGAGGTGAGGGAGGCGCCCTCGGCGATGGCCGCGGCGACGGCCTCCCCGGTGAGCGCGAGATCGTCGCCGAGGGCGCGCAGCACCTGGTCGGCGAAGAAGACGTCGACGTGGTCCTCGACGGTGTGGGCGTCGGCCTGCTCGTAGAGCCACTGCGCGGCCCAGCGGTAGTGCTCGGCGAGCTCGAGGCCGGCCTCGTCGGTGGCGTAGACGCCGGCGTCACCCAGCTCGTAGCGCAGGAGCGCGTCGGAGAAGCGGAAGCGCGGCTCGGCGAGCATCGCGCTGATGTCGTGCGCGAGGTCGCGGGTCGCCTCCAGCCGCTCGCGGACGGCCGGGTCGGTCGGGTTCGGGTTGTCGTCGAGGAGCAGCACCACCCGCTTCGACGGGAACTCCTGCAGCGCGGCGGAGAGCAGCGTCATCTTGACGACGGCCGGCTCCTCCGCATACGACGGCACGAGCACGGTGATGCTCGGCTGGTTCTCGGCGAAGTGGCGGTCGATCTCGGCGCGCGGCACGCGGACGTGCTTCTGGAAGCGCTGCAGCGCACCCTGGCGGGCCACCAGGTACATGAGGGCCGAGAAGGTGAGGAAGGTCACGACGACCGTGTAGCCGATCGCCTCCATCGTGAAGCGGAAGTTCTGGCTGCCGCTGTCGATGAACTGGCGGATGATCGTGGTGACGACGTAGATCGCCCAGAACAGCACGGTCAGCACGATGGCGACGCGGCTCCAGGTGATCTTGCGGTCGGACGGCTTCGGGTGGACCGTCGGGAGCGGTTCTGTGCGCTTCTCGGAGCCGAGCTGGCGCTTCCGGGCAGGGGTGTATTGGGTTGTAGAACTCATTTTCGGGGATGCGTCCTTGATCGGGTCGGAAGCCCGGCCCTCGGGTGGGCACGGTCGGGTGGCTTCCGGTTGTCCACACTAGTGAGGACAGACCGGGGTACAAATACCCCCGTTCTGGTCGCCCCTTCTTTGGGGGTGCATTCGTGTGACTCCACTCAGCAGATGCCGGTGTGTCGCTCTTGCATCGAGGGCGTTGCATGCATATGCATCGAATGCCGAAAGGATGTCGGAGGCCGCGGGCTAGGCTGGCCGCATGCCGTCGCAGCCGTCTCCAGAGCTGTGGCGGGGTCGCACCGCGGCGGGGCGCGTCGCCTTCGTGCTTGGCCTGATCGTCGGTGTCCCGCTCGTACTCGGGCTGGGTCTCGTGGTGCTCGTCCTCGGCGTCGTCGTCGGCGTCATCGCGCTGATCGGCTGGCTGCTCGGCGTCGCGGCGGCGTGGGCGTGGTTCTGGATCGAGCGCCGGCAGCGCATCCCGTACCCGTTCGGGATCCCGGCGCCGGTGTCGCGGCGGACGCGGCGGATCGCATGGAGCGGGCTCTACCTCTCGTCCGTGCCGCGGCTGACCGGCGGGACGGCACGCGCGGCCGGGTGGCTGTTCGGGCCGGTCGCCCTCCTGGCGTCCGCGATCGGCATCGTTCTGCCGCGCTGGCGCGCGCGACCGTACGTCGCGGTGTTCACGCTGCCCGCCATCCTGCGCAAGATCGTCGGCCTGGGGCATCGGCGCGGGCTGCTGCGCGACGGCTTCGACGCGGCGCTGCTCGGCTACGACGACTTCCTCGCGCGGGCGTTCCCCCTGATCCGCGACGTCCTCGACTGGTGGAACGACCCGTCCGGCCCCAACGACTACGTGCCGACGCCCGGACTGGTGGATGTGCCGGCCGGGCTGCTCGGGCTGCCGCTCGGGCCCTCCCCCGATCCGCTCGGCCAGCCGGGGATCGCCGCCGGGGCGATGCGGCGGCGGTCGATCCGGACGCTGCGGGAGGTGCTGCTCAGCCAGCGCGAGATCGACGACCTGTGCGATCCGGACCTCGACGACCGGGCGGATGTGGCACTGGTGCGCGTGGTCGAGGTCGGTGCGGCGGGCGGGCGGCGCTGGATCGTGCAGTTCTCGGCGACGAAGTCCTGGCACCCGCGGGCGGGGGCGGCGCCGAACGACCTCACCGCGGACCTGCTGATCGGCGCGGGCCAGGAGCCCACGGTGACCCGGGCTGCGCTCGAGACGATGCGCGAGGCCGGGATCCGGCCGGGCGAACCGGTGCTGCTCGCGGGGTTCAGCCTCGGCGGGATGGTCGCTGCGCAGGTCGCGTCGGCGGCGGTGGCAGCAGGGCTGGCGGTCACGCACCTCGTCGTCGCGGGCTCGCCGCTCGGGCGGATCGCGGTGCCCGACACGGTGAACGTGCTCGCGCTGGAGAACGTGCTCGATCCCGTGCCGCGGGTCGAGGGGCGTGAGAACCCGGTGCGCCTGGACGCCGGGACGCTGTTCCTCACGGTGAAGGCGCGTCCGCCGCTGTCGCACGGCTTCCGGCTCGGCGAGCTGCACCAGTCGACCGCTTATGCGGATACGGCGGCCGCGGTGGAGGCGGACCCGCCGGACCCGCGGGTCGCCGAGCTGCTTGCCGAGCTCTCGGCGTACTTCAGGCCGGCGCAGCGCATCCGCGATCACGCGACGATGCGCGCGGGCGGTCTCCCGCCGCGTCCGTCGGTGCCGCTGTACCTGCACAGCACCGTCGAGAAGGGCATCACCCGCGGGACGCTGCGGTCCACGGTGCGCCGGCTGCCCGGCGTGATCGCCGTGGACGTCTACCAGTCCCGCAGCGGGTTCGCCACGACCGTCTTGTGGAACGGCGACCTGCTGGTGCGGGAGCTCGAACCGTGGCTGATCGCCGCCGGACGGATCGCGGTGTACCGGGGACTGCTGTCGCTTCTCGTCCGGCAGCGTGCGGTGGGCATCCACCTCCGGCTGCAGGCGCGCGAGACGCCCGGGATCACGTGGGAGGCGACCGTGCAGCGGCTGTCGGATGGCCGCTGGCGCGAGTCGATCGACATCACGGTGGACGACCGCGCCGATCCGTCCGAGGTCGCCCGGCTGTTCCCCGGGGGAACCGCGCCGGTCGTGGTCATCCACGAGCCCGGCGCCTTCGCCCCCGTCCTGGACGTCGCCCGCCAGCGCTGACCGCGCCCCGTTCGACGGGCTGGCGCTAGCGCTTGCGCTTCTCGCGGACGCGCATGTTCAGGACGATCGGCGTGCCCTCGAAACCGTAGACCTCGCGAAGGCGGCGGATGATGTACCGCCGGTACCCCGGGTCGAGGAAGCCGGTCGTGAACACCACGAATGTCGGCGGACGGCTCGACGCCTGCGTGCCGAACAGGATGCGCGGCTGCTTGCCGCCGCGGACCGGGTGCGGGTGCGCCGCGGTCAGCTCGGCGAGGAAGGCGTTGAACTTGCCCGTCGGGATGCGGGTGTCCCACGAGTCGAGCGCCAGTTCCAGCGCGGGCACCAGCTTCTCGAGGTGGCGGCCGGTGCGGGCGGAGATGTTGACGCGCGGCGCCCAGGAGACGTGGGCGAGGTCCTGCTCGATCTCGCGCTCCAGGTAGCGGCGACGGTCGTCGTCGAGCAGGTCCCACTTGTTGAAGGCGAGCACCAGCGCGCGGCCGGACTCGAGGACGAGGTCGATGATGCGGACGTCCTGCTCGCTGATCGGCTCGCTCACATCGAGCACGACGACGGCGACCTCCGCCTTCTCCAGGGCGGTGGACGTGCGGAGCGACGCGTAGAAGTCGGCGCCCTGCTGCAGGTGCACGCGACGGCGGATGCCGGCGGTGTCGACGAAGCGCCAGACGCGGCCGCCGAGTTCGACCTGCTCGTCCACGGGATCGCGGGTGGTGCCCGCGAGCTCGTTGACGACCACGCGCTCCTCGCCCGCGGTCTTGTTCAGCAGCGACGACTTGCCCACATTCGGGCGGCCGATGATCGCGACCCGTCGCGGGCCGCCGATCTCGCGCTTGGCGACCGCCGACTCCTCCGGCAGCACCTTCAGGATCTCGTCGAGCAGGTCGGCGACGCCGCGGCCGTGCAGAGCCGAGACGGGATGCGGCTCGCCCAGGCCCAGCGACCACAGCTCGGTGGCGTAGGGCTCCTGGCGGGCGTCGTCCACCTTGTTGGCGGCGAGGAAGACCGGCTTGTCGGTCTTCCGGAGCAGCCGGACGACGTGCTCGTCGGTCGAGGTCGCGCCGACCGTCGCATCCACGACGAAGAGCACGGCGTCGGCGAGGTCGATCGCGACTTCGGCCTGTGCGGCGACGGACGCGTCGATGCCGCGGGCGTCGGGCTCCCAGCCGCCGGTGTCGACGAGGGTGAAGCGGCGGCCGTTCCACTCCGCCTGGTACGAGACTCGGTCGCGCGTCACGCCGGGGGTGTCCTCCACGACGGCCTCGCGGCGGCCGAGGATGCGGTTCACGAGCGCGGACTTGCCGACGTTCGGGCGGCCGACGATCGCGAGCACCGGAAGTGCGGGCAGGTAGGTGATGCCCTCGACGTCCTCGCCGGCGATGTCGAGGATGTCGAGGTCGCTCTCGTCGAGCTCGTAATCCTGGAGTCCGGTGCGCAGCGCGTTCGCGCGCTGGACCGCGAGGTCCTCGTCGAGCTCGGAGAGGCGGGCGACGAGGTCGTCCTCGCCGGTCGGCTCGTTTTCGATGTCAGACATGGGCTGCTTTCTGTACGACCTGGATGACCGCGTCCACGGTCTGGTCGAAGTCGAGGTCGGTGGAGTCGACGGTCGTGACGCCGTCTGCGGCGTTCATGAAGTCGACGACGCGGGAGTCCGCCGCATCGCGCCGGCGCAGGGCCTCACCGACGTGCTCGGCGGAATGGCCGGTCAGCTCGGCGGAACGCCTGGCCATTCTAACGGTTTCGTCGGCCGTCAGCAGGATGCGGACCGGCGCATCGGGACACACCACCGTGGTGATGTCGCGGCCCTCGACCACGATCCCGTCGCGGTCGGTGTGCCGGATGATGTCGCGGAACAGCCCCGTCAGGAACGACCGCACCTCCGGGACGCGCGCGATCGGGGCGACGACGGCGGTCACCTCCGGGGTCCGGATGGTCTCGGTCACGTCGGTGTCGCCGACGAACACGTGGTACGTGTCGGGGTCCGTCCCGATCCGGTAGTCGAAGTCGGGAAGGGCGTCGATCACCGCATCCGCGTCGGTCGGGTCGAGCTTTCGTGCCACGACGTACCAGCTCAGCGCACGGTACGCGGCGCCGGTGTCGAGGTACGCCCAGCCCATGCGGCGCGCGGCCGCCTTGCTGACGCTCGACTTGCCGCTCCCCGCGGGCCCGTCGACCGCGACCACGATCGTCTCGGTCATCCGGTGATCCTCCATCCACGTTCGGTCAGGTCCGTCACGGTGCGGTGCTCCACCTCGGGCAGCACCGCGATGTCGGCGAGGCCGAACGGCGCACCCGGCGAGTGCTCCAGCCGCAGGTCCTCCATGTTCACGCCGAGCTCGCCGAGCTCGTTCAGCAGCCGGGCCAGCTCGCCAGGGCGGTCCTCCACCATCACCACGAAGCGCGAATATCGACGCTCCTGGCCATGCTTGCCCGGGAGGCGCGAGACGCCGGTGTTGCCGCCGGCGATCTCCTCCGCGACGGTACGGCGGGCGCCGGGGGCGTCGACGTCGCCCAGCGCGACCAGCACACGGTCGAGGTCGTCGCGGTAGGCGCGCAGGATCTCGACGATCGCGGGCGCGTTCGCGCCGAGGATCTGCACCCACAGCTCCGGCTCGCTCGCGGCGATACGCGTCACGTCGCGCACGCCCTGCCCGGCCAGCGCGAGCGCCGCGTCCGGGGAGTCCGCCAGCCGCTTCGCCATGAGCGACGACACGATCTGGGGCGCGTGCGACACGAGGGCGACGGCGGCGTCGTGCTGGTCCGCATCCATCTCGACCGGGGTCGCACCGAGGTCGAGGATCAGCGCCTCGACCAGGTTGACCGCCGGACGCGGGTTCTCCGGCCGCGCGGCGACGACCCACGGCCGCCCGATGAACAGGTCGGCACGCGCCGCGGACGGCCCTCCGCGCTCTCGCCCGGCGAGGGGATGGCCGCCGACGTAGCGCGCCAGGTCGAGACCAGACTCCTCAAGCTCGGCGAGGGGCGCGACCTTCACGCTCGCCACATCCGTCACCACGGCATCCGGATGCGCCGCGAGCTCCTCGGCGACGACGCGACCGGTCAGGTCCGGAGGCACGGCCACCACGATGAGCGCCGGCTCCACTCCCCCGTCGTCGATGCGCCCGGCGCCATAGTCCGCCGCCAGCCGCAGGTGGGCGGGCGAGGCGTCGGCGAGCACCACGTCGACACCGCGGGCGCGCAGCCCGAGTCCGACGGACGCGCCGAGCAGCCCCGCGCCGACGACGCGGACGGGGCCGGCGAGGCGGGCGGGAGTGTCAGTCACCCGTCCACCTTAGCCAGCGCCGCCGACCCTCGTTCCCGCTCGCGTCGCGAATGCGGGGGCGGTCAGCCGTTCTCGCGCGAGATGGTCAGGAGCTTGCCCAGCTCGTCCTTCGTGAGGTCGCGCAGCTGGCCGACCTTCAGCGTGCCGAGGTGCAGCGGCCCGAACTGCCGCCGCACCAGCTCGACGACCGGATGCCCGACCTCGGCCAGCATCCGCCGCACGATCCTGTTGCGCCCCGAGTGCAGCGTGATCTCGACCAGCGACTCGCCGTCGCGCTGACTCGACTGCAGCAGCCGCGCCTTATCGGCGGCGATCGGGCCGTCCTCCAGCTCGACGCCCGCGGTCAGCCGGCCGATCGTCTGCGGCGTCATCACCCCGCGCACGCGCGCGATGTACGTCTTGGTGACCCCGAACGACGGATGCGCCAGCACGTGCGCGAGCTCGCCGTCGTTGGTGAGGATGAGCAGGCCGGAGGTCTCCGCATCCAGCCGCCCGACGTTGAACAGCCGCTCCGGGTACTGCGCCGTGAAGCGGGACAGGTCGGGCCGCCCCTGCTCGTCGCGCATCGAGCTGACCACGCCGACCGGCTTGTTGAGCATGACGTAGCGGCGGGAGGTGTCGAGCTGCACGGCGGTGCCGTCGACGGCCACGCGGTCCACCGCCGGATCGACGCGCGTCCCGAGCTCGCGGACGACAGCGCCGTTGACGGTCACCCGTCCGGCCACGATCAGGTCCTCCGACACCCGGCGGGACGCGACCCCGGCCGCCGCCATCACCTTCTGCAGACGCTCGCCCTGCGAGCCCTGCGCGCCGCCCTCAGCGGACATCGCCCTCGAACCCGTCCACGCCGTCGCTGAGCAGCGGCGAGATCTTCGGCAGCTCGTCGACCGAGTTGATGCCGAGCTGGCTGAGCAGCAGATCGGTGGTGCCGTAGTTGATCGCGCCCGTCTCGCTGTCCGTGAACAGCTCGGTGATCAGGCCACGGCCGAGCAGGGTCCGCACCACGGAATCCACGTTGACGGCGCGGATGGATGCGATCGCCCCGCGGCTGATCGGCTGCTTGTACGCGATCACGGCCAGCGTCTCGAGGGCCGCCTGGGAGAGCTTCGTCGGGTTCTGCTGCAGCACGTACCCGGAGACGACCGCGTCGAACTCCTCGCGGACGTAGATCCGCCATCCACCGCCCACCTCGCGCAGCTCGAAGCCACGGCGGACGCCCCCGGCCGAACCGTCGAAGTCGGCGACCAGGGCCGTGATCGCCGCGCGCACGCGCTTCACGGGCGCTCCGACGGCCGTCGCCAGCGTCACCACGCTCATCGGCTCGTCGGCGACCATCAGGATGGCCTCCAGCGCCCGCTCGATCTGCGCGTCCTCGACGGGCGCCGGCACCTCGGTGGTGTCCGTCACCTCGTCGCCGGCCACGACGACGTCCGCGTCTTCGGCCACATCCTCAACCGTCATAGTCGGCTCCCAAATTCGACAGGTTCTCCTCGGACCAGTGCTCGGCGGTCCACCGCAGCGTCAGCTCCCCGAGCGGCTCCAGCTGCTCGAACGCGAGCGCCGCGCGCCGGTACAGCTCCAGCACGGCGAGGAACCGCGCGACGACCACGCCCTTCAGCTCGGCGCCGGCCACCAGCTGGCGGAAGCTCATCGGCTCGCCGTGGCGCAGCATCCCGACCACGATCGCCGCCTGCTCCCGGATGCTGACCAGCGGCGCGTGCAGGTGGTCGAGCCCGACGACAGGCACGTCGCGCGGCGTCATGGCCAGCGTCGCGAGGGCGGCGAAGTCGTCGAGGCTCAGCGTCCACACCAGCTCCGGTGTGCGCTGGCGGTACTTGTCCTCCAGCCGCACCAGCCGCGCGTGCCGGGCGCCCTCGGCCTCCAGCCGCTGCGCGAACCAGGCCGACGCCTCCTTGAACGCCCGGTACTGCAGCAGGCGCGCGAACAGGAGGTCGCGGGCTTCGAGCAGCGCGACGTCCTCCGCATCCACCAGTTCGCCCTGCGGCAGGAGTCCGGCCACCTTCAGGTCCAGCAGGGTCGCGGCGACCAGGAGGAACTCGCTCGCCTCATCCAGGCTGTCGTCGGTGTCGAGCTGACGCAGGTAGGCGATGAACTCGTCGGTGACCCTGCTGAGCGAGATCTCGGTGATGTCGAGCTCGTGCTTGGTGATCAGCGACAGAAGCAGGTCGAACGGGCCCTCGAAGTCGCCGAGGGACACGCGGAAGCCCGCGGCGTCCTCCGGCTGCGCGACCGGTTCCGGCTCGGCCGTGTCAGGCGACGGCGCCACGGAACACCAGTTCCCGCGCCAGCTGGCGGTACGCCTCCGCGGCCTGGTGCTCGGGGGCGAACTGCGTGATCGGGGTGGCCGCCACCGAGGCGTCCGGGAACTTCACCGTGCGCGAGATGACCGTCTCGAGCACGCGGTCGCCGAACGCGTCGACGACACGCTCCAGCACCTCGCGGGAGTGCAGGGTGCGCGAGTCGTACATGGTGGCGAGGATGCCGTCCAGCTCGATCGCCGGGTTCAGCCGCTCACGCACCTTGTCGATCGTCTCGATGAGCAGGGCGACGCCGCGCAGCGCAAAGTACTCGCACTCCAGCGGGATCAGGACGCCGTGGCTCGCGGTCAGCGCGTTCACGGTCAGGATGCCGAGCGACGGCTGGCAGTCGACCAGGATCACGTCGTAGTCGTTCGCGACCTTGCGCAGAACGCCGGCGAGGATCTGCTCGCGGGCGACCTCGTTGACGAGGTGCACCTCGGCGGCCGACAGGTCGATGTTCGCCGGGATGATGTCCAGCCCCGGCACGGACGTGTGCTGGATGGCGCCCTGCACGTCCGCGTTGCGGTTCAGCAGCAGGTCGTAGATCGTGGTCGCATCGTGCGTCTGCGCGCCGAGCCCCGCGGACAGCGCTCCCTGCGGATCGAAGTCGACCGCCAGGACGCGGCGGCCGTAGTCGGCGAGCGTCGCGCCGAGGTTGATGCTCGTCGTCGTCTTGCCGACGCCGCCCTTCTGGTTGCAGAGGGCGACGATCTTGGCGGGGCCGTGCTGCGCGAGCGGGGCGGGCGCCGGGAACGAGCGCAGCGGACGGCCGGTAGGCCCGGGCTTCGGGGCGGCGACGGATGCGTCATCCATGCCCGGAAGCTGGGTCTCGACCTCGTCATTGCGCGTCACCTGGGTGTTCCTCGTCCCTCTCATGGCCGGTCTTTCAAGGCAACAGTCTATGCGCGACGTGCCCCGCCTGCGGGGCGTGCGCCCGGCGGTTCGGTACGGTGGTCGCGTGCAGCCGATGCCGTCCGCCCTCGAGACCCCGCGCTTGCGCCTGCGCCCGCGCGACGGACGCGACGCCGAGTGGAACCTCGCGCTGCTCGCCGAGCATCCCCTCGGTCGCCCAGCCGGGACCGTCGAGGAGGAGCGGGAGCGGCTGGATGCGCAGCGCGCGGCGTTCGACGAACGCGGCTTCGGGCTGTACGCGATCGAGGACAAGGAGTCGGGCGAGGTCGTCGGGTACTGCGGGCTCGTCGTCGGGCGGGCCAGCGCCTCCCAGCCGGAGCTCGCCTACGAGCTGCTGCGCGGCCACGTCGGGCACGGATACGCGACGGAGGCGGCGGCCGCGGTGGCGGACGCGGCGTTCGACGCGGGCTTCCCTGTGCTGTGGGCGACGGTCGCGACCTGGAACGCGCCGTCGTTCGGCGTGCTCGCGAAGCTGGGCTTCGCCAGGACGCGCCGCGCCGGCGGCGACGCCCGCTCGGTCTACGTCTGGCTGCGCCGCCGCGCTCCGCGCCGCCGCCACCGCACCACCCCCTAGCGCGAGATTTGCGCCAAATCATCGTTATGGCGCCCGTCGAAGCGACGATTTGTGCCAAATCTCGCGGGGAGGACCGCGCGGTCAGCGAGCGCGGGGGTGGGAGGACGCGTACACGTCGCGCAGGGTGTCGGCGGTGACCAGCGTGTAGATCTGGGTCGTGGCGACGGACGAGTGGCCCAGCAGCTCCTGCACCACCCGCACATCCGCTCCCCCCGCCAGGAGGTGCGTCGCGAACGAGTGGCGGAGCGTGTGGGGCGACAGGTGGTCCACATCCAGCTCGGCCCGCTCGGCGGCGGCGCGGATGATGAGCCACACGTTCTGCCGCGAGAGGCGGGCACCGCGCATCCCCAGGAACAACGCGGGCGTCGCGCGTCCCTTCGCCGACAGCACCGGCCGGGCGCGCACGAGGTAGGCGGCGACCGCCTCGCGCGCGTACGAGCCGAGCGGCACGATCCGCTGCTTGCTCCCCTTGCCGGTGAGGCGGACGACGTCGGCGTCGATCACGTCGTCGACATTCAGCCCGACCGCCTCGCTGACGCGCGCGCCGGTCGCGTACATCAGCTCCAGCAGCGCCTTGTCGCGCAGCGATGCGACGTCGTCGCCGTCGGTGGCGGCCAGCAGCGCCGACACCTGCTCCACCGAGATCGCCTTCGGCAGGCGGCTCGGGAGCTTCGGCGGCCGCAGGTCGCGCGACGCGTCCACCTCCACACGGCCCTCCTCGAGCAGGAACCGGTGGAACCCGCGCACGGTCGACAGCATCCTGGCCAGAGAGGATGCGGTGAGCGGCGACTCCTCGCGCGTGCCGAGGTGCACGGCGAACGCCGACAGTGTCGCTGGCGTCACCTGGCGGATGTCGTCCACGCCCTGCGACGACAGCCAGCCGCTGTAGACGGTCAGGTCACGCCGGTACGCCGCGACCGTGTTCGCCGAGAGACCGCGCTCGATGGCGACGTGCCTCAGGAAGGCGTCGACATCGGCCGCGACGGTCATACCGACAGCTTGGGGTGGCTCGGCCAGGGCTCGTTCGCCGCGCCGAGCGTGCTCCATCCCTGCTCGCGCGCGGTGCGGGCGGCGAGCAGGGCGATGATCAGCGGGGCGTTGTGGACACGGCGCTGCAGCACAGCATCCACCGCCTCGTCGAGCGGCACCCAGCGCACCTCGATGTCGGCCTCCTCCGCCTCGCGCGCGAACGCGGAACCGGTCGAGCGGATGCCGCGGGCGAGGTAGATCCGGATCGACTCGTCGTTGCCGCCCGGGCTCGTGAACACGTCGGTCAGGACGTTCCACTCGTCGGCCTCGAGGTCCGCCTCCTCGCCCAGTTCGCGCTGGGCCGCGGTGAGCGGGTCCTCCCCGTGCTGGTCGAGCAGGCCCGCGGGGATCTCCCAGTCGCGGTGCCGGACAGGGTGCCGGTACTGGCGGATGAGCAGCACCTTGCCGTCCTCGTCCAAGGCCAGGATGCCCACGGCGCCCGTGTGGTCGACGTACTCGCGGGTGATCTCCTCGCCGTTGTACCGGAAGACGTCGCGGCGGACGTTCCAGATCTTCCCCTCGAAGGCCGTCTCGGACGACACGATCTCGGGGCGGAACGGCTGGTCGTTCAGGTCGGTCGCGGTGGTCGAGATTCCGTCCTGCATCAGGCCTCCGCCACCATCTCGACGTCGGCCTCGGCGACCTCGAACAGCAGCGCGGCCTTCTGGCGGTCGAGCGCGGCGCCGACCAGCCCGGCGAAGAGCGGATGCGCGTGGTTCGGCCGCGACCGGAGCTCGGGATGCGCCTGCGTGCCCACGTAGAACGGGTGGACGTCGCGCGGCAGCTCCACGTACTCGACCAGGTGGCCGTCCGGCGAGGTTCCCGAGAACCAGAGGCCGGCGTCGGCGATCTGCTCGCGGTAGTTGTTGTTCACCTCGTAGCGGTGGCGGTGACGCTCGGACGCCTCGTTCGCGCCGTACAGCTCCGCGACGATCGAGCCCTCGGCGAGGGTCGCCGGGTAGAGGCCGAGGCGCATCGTGCCGCCCAGGTCGCCGCCGGCGATGATGTCCACCTGCTCGGCCATGGTCGCGATCACCGGGAACTCGGTCTCCGGGTCGAACTCCGACGACG
This sequence comes from Actinomycetes bacterium, assembly GCA_023386675.1. Lineage (GTDB taxonomy): Bacteria > Actinomycetota > Actinomycetes > Actinomycetales > Microbacteriaceae > Leifsonia. The sequence continues at coordinate 2,709 of JAEWJG010000070.1, read as the reverse complement.
ACGCGCCGCCGAGGCCGGCCTCGTGCCGGGCGTACTCGATGACCATGCACTGCAGGCCCAGGCACAGGCCGAGCGCCGGGATGCCGTTCTCGCGGGCGAAGCGCAGCGCGCCGACCTTGCCCTCGATGCCGCGGACGCCGAAGCCGCCCGGCACGCAGATCGCATCCACGTCGCTGAGCTGGTGCGCCGCCCCCTCCGGCGTCTGGCACTCGTCGGAGGCGATCCACTTGAGCTTCACCTTGGTGCGGTGGGCGAAGCCGCCTGCGCGCAGCGCCTCGGTGACCGAGAGGTAGGCGTCGGGCAGGTCGATGTACTTGCCGACCAGGCCGATCGTGACCTCGTGCTTGGGGTCGTGCACGGCCTCCAGGAGGCGCGCCCAGCCGTCCCAGTTCACGTCCCGGGCCTTGTCGAGGCCGAGCTGGTCGATGATGTACGCGTCGAGGCCCTGCTCGTGGAGCATGGTCGGGATGTCGTAGATGCTCGGCACGTCGACCGCGTTGACGACGGCCTGCTCGTCGACGTCGCACATCAGCGCGATCTTGCGCTTGTTGCTGTCGGACACCGGGCGGTCGCTGCGCAGGACCAGCGCGTCCGGCTGGATGCCGATGGAGCGCAGGGCGGCGACGGAGTGCTGCGTCGGCTTGGTCTTCTGCTCGCCGGACGCGTTCATGAACGGCACGAGCGAGACGTGCACGAAGAAGCAGTTCTTGCGGCCGAGCTCGTGGCGCACCTGGCGCGCCGACTCGATGAACGGCTGCGACTCGATGTCGCCGACCGTTCCGCCGATCTCGGTGATGATGACGTCGGGGGCCGGCTCGCCGTTCGGGCCCGCCTGGGCCTGGAGGCGCATCCGGCGCTTGATCTCGTCGGTGATGTGCGGGATGACCTGGACGGTGTCGCCGAGGTACTCGCCGCGGCGCTCCTTGGCGATGACGTTCGAGTAGATCTGCCCGGTCGTGACGTTCGCCGACTGGCCCAGGTTGATGTCGAGGAAGCGCTCGTAGTGACCGATGTCGAGGTCGGTCTCGGCGCCGTCGTCCGTGACGAAGACCTCACCGTGCTGGAACGGGTTCATCGTCCCCGGGTCCACGTTGAGGTAGGGGTCGAGCTTCTGCATGACGACGCGGAGGCCGCGAGCCGTCAGGAGGTTGCCGAGAGAGGCGGCCGTGAGGCCCTTGCCCAACGAAGAAACGACACCACCCGTCACGAAGATGTGCTTGGTAGTGCCGTTGTTTGTGCTTTTGATGCCAGCAGGGCCCGCGTCTGAATAATCCACCACGGGCTTATAGCTTATCACCACTGTCGGGTGCTTCCGTTCGCGCGCGGGTGTGTCCGCTCCGCGTCAGCGACGCGCGGCGGACGCCATCTCGACCAGCTCGCGCGCGTGCGCCAGCCCGCTCTCGGAGTCGGGCAGGCCGGACAGCAGCCGGGCCATCTCGGCGATGCGCTCGTCGCCGTCGAGGCGGCGGACGCTGGATGCGGTGACCGCGCCGTCGTTGCCCTTCACGACCGTGAGGTGGTTGTTCGCGAACGCGGCGACCTGCGCCAGGTGGGTCACGACGATCACCTGCGCCGACTCGGCGAGGCGGGCGAGTCGGCGGCCGATCTCGATGGCGGAGGCTCCGCCGACGCCGGCATCCACCTCGTCGAAGATGAAGGTGGGGACCGGGTCCGTCCCCGCGATGACGACCTCGATCGCGAGCATCACGCGCGACAGCTCGCCGCCCGATGCGCCCTTGCCGAGCGGGCGCGGCTCGGCACCGGGATGCGGCTGAAGCAGGATGGCGACCTGGTCGCGCCCCGACGCGCTGTAGGTGCCGGGGTCGTCCGCGTCGCGCTGGGTCACCTCGACCACGATCCGGGCGTCGGGCATCGCGAGCGCGGAGAGCTCGTCGCTGACCGCCTCGGACAGGCGCGCGGCGGCGGCGGCGCGCTCGGCGCTCAGGCCCGCGGCCAGTTCGCGCACCAGCGCCTCGTCCTCGGCCACCTCGCGGGTGAGCTCGTCGATCCGGTCGGCGTCGCCGTCCAGTTCGAGGAGGCGCAGGCTGCCGGTCTCGAGTGTCCGGACGACGTCATCGAGGGTGGGGCCGTACTTGCGGACGAGTCCGGCGAGCTGGGCCCGCCGCTCCTGCACGATCTCGAGCTCGGCCGCGCCGTCGGCGTCGAGCGCGGCGAGGTAGGTCGACAGCTGCGCGGCGATGTCCGAAATCAGGTAGTTGGCCTCGGCGACGGACTCGGCCAACGGCTGCAGGGCGCTGTCGTGCGGCGCCACCCGCTCCAGCTGCCGGCGGGCGTTGTCGAGGAGCCCCAGCGCATCCGCGCCCTCGGATTCCTCGGCGCTCAGCACTTCGCGGGCGCCGGCGGCAGCCAGCCGCAGCTCCTCGAGGTTGGTCAGCCGCTCGGCGCGGGCGGCCAGCTCGTCATCTTCGCCCGGCTGTGGGGCGATGGTCTCGATCTCGGCCATCGCGACGCGGAGGTCGTCCGCCTCGCGGGCGCGACGCTCCTGGTCGGCGACCAGCTCGTCCAGCTCCGAGCGGTTGTCGCGCCAGCGGTGGAACACCTGCTCGTAGGCGGCGACCTGCGCGGCGAACGCCGGGCCGGCGAACCGGTCGAGCGCGGCCCGCTGCGCGACCGCGGACCGGAGGCGGATCTGGTCGGACTGGCCGTGCACGACGACCAGCTGCTCCCCCAGCTCGGTCAGCACCGCGA
>JAEWJG010000102.1 GCA_023386675.1 Actinomycetes bacterium | reverse complement strand
GGGGTCGTTCGACCGCATCCTGCTCGACGCTCCCTGCACCGGCCTCGGCGCGCTGCGCCGCCGCCCGGAGGCCCGCTGGCGCAAGACGCCGCGCGACGTCGCCGAGCTCACGGTCCTGCAGTCCGCTCTGCTCGACTCCGCGGTCGCGGCGCTCAAGCCGGGCGGTCTGCTCGCGTACGTGACGTGCTCCCCGCACGTCGCCGAGACCCGCGGCGTCGTCCGGGACGCGCTCGACCGGCACGCGGGTGTCCTGCAGCAGGAGCCCACCGCCGAGCTGATGCAGGCGTTCACGTCCGAGCGGATGGACCTCGCGGGCGACGGGGACACGGTCCAGCTGTGGCCGCACCGCCACCTCACCGACGCCATGTTCATCGCCCTGCTGCGCAAGAGCGCGGACGAGCCCGCTTAGGCTGGTGCGCATGGGACACGTGCGCATCAATCCGAGCATCCTCGCGGCCGACTTCGTCAACATGCAGTCCGAGCTGCAGCGGATCGACACCGCCGATCTGGTGCACGTGGATGTGATGGACAACCATTTCGTCCCCAATCTGACCTTCGGCCCGCAGATGGTCGGGCGCATCCAGGACGTCAGCCCCATCCCGCTCGACGTGCACCTGATGATCGACGACCCCGACCGCTGGGCACTCGGCTACGCGGAGCTGGGCGCGTACTCGGTGACGTTCCACGCCGAGGCGGCGCACGACCCGGTCTCGCTCGCGCGTCGCCTCCGGGCGATCGGGTCGCGGGCCGGCATCGCCGTCAAGCCGGGCACCGCCATCGAGCCGTACCTCGACCTGCTGGAGGAGTTCGACCAGGTGCTCGTCATGACGGTCGAGCCGGGATTCGGCGGACAGTCGTTCATGCCGGAGACCATGCCGAAGCTGGTCGCGCTGCGCGAAGCGGTCGAGGCGCGCGGCCTCGACGTGTGGTTGCAGGTCGACGGCGGCGTCACCGAGGAGACCATCGTGACGGCGGCCTCCGCGGGCGCCGACACGTTCGTCGCGGGCTCCAGCGTCTTCCGCGGCGAGCCGGCCGAGCGCATCCAGGCGCTGCGGGATGCCGCCTCGGCGCACGCGCACTGAACCATGGGCCCCGACCGGCCCGCTACGCTAGAACGGTGAAAACCTTCGACGACCTCTTCGCCGAGCTGAGCGACAAGGCGCGCACGCGCCCGGAGGGTTCGGGCACCGTCCGCGAGCTGGACGCCGGCGTGCACGCCATCGGCAAGAAGATCGTCGAGGAGGCCGCCGAGGTGTGGATGGCCGCCGAGTACGAGTCCGACGAGGCGCTCGCCGAGGAGGCCTCCCAGCTGCTCTACCACCTGCAGGTCCTGCTCCTCGCGAAGGGCCTGACGCCGGCCGACGTGTACCGACATCTGTGATGGCTCGTCCCCATCCACTTCTCGTCGACACGAAAGACCACACATGCTGAAGATCGCCGTCCCCAACAAGGGTTCCCTCTCCGAGACCGCGGCGCAGATGCTGCACGAGGCCGGGTACATCGGCCGCCGCGACCCCAAGGAGCTCATCGTCACCGACGCCCGCAACGGCGTCGAGTTCTTCTACCTGCGGCCGCGCGACATCGCGACCTACGTCGGCTCGGGCGCGCTCGACGTCGGCATCACCGGCCGCGACCTCCTGCTGGATTCCGGTTCGCCGGCGGCCGAGATCGAGGCACTCGACTTCGCCGCGTCGACCTTCCGGTTCGCCGGGCCCGCCGGCGTGTTCACCGAGCTGTCCGACCTGGAGGGGAAGCGCGTCGCGACGAGCTACCCGGGCCTGGTCGGCGCCTTCCTCGGCGAGAACGGGGTGAGCACCTCCCTCATCAAGCTCGACGGCGCGGTGGAGTCGGCCGTGCGGCTGGGCGTCGCGGATGCGGTCGCCGACGTCGTGGAGACGGGCTCGACGCTGCGCAAGCAGGGGCTGGAGATCTTCGGCCCGGTCATCCTCGAGTCCGAGGCGGTCCTCATCTCGTCGCCGAGCGCAACCGCGGGCATCGACACGCTGGTCCGCCGGCTGCAGGGCGTCATGGTCGCCCGCCAGTACGTGCTGATCGACTACAACCTGCCGGTGTCGCTGCTGGACGCCGCGGTCGCGCTGACCCCGGGCGTCGAGTCGCCCACCGTATCGCCGCTGGGCGAGCCGGACTGGGTGGCCGTCCGCGTGATGATCAAGCGCGACCAGACCAACCACATCATGGACGCGCTGTACGAGCTGGGCGCGCGCGCCATCCTGGTCACCTCCATCCACGCCGCGAGGATCTGATGGGCGTCTCGGTCCGCGTCATCCCCTGCCTGGATGTGGCCGCCGGCCGCGTCGTGAAGGGCGTCAACTTCCAGAACCTGCGCGACCAGGGCGACCCGGTCGAACTCGCCGCCCGGTACTTCGAGCAGGGCGCCGACGAGCTGACGTTCCTCGATGTGACCGCCACGGGCGACGACCGCGCCACCACCTACGAGGTGGTGCGGGCGACGGCCGAGCAGGTCTTCATCCCGCTCACCGTCGGCGGCGGCGTCCGGAGCCCGGAGGATGTGGCCAAGCTGCTCGGCCACGGCGCCGACAAGGTGGGCGTCAATTCGGCCGCGATCGCACGCCCCGAGCTGATCGCCGAGATCGCCGCCCGCTTCGGCGCGCAGGTGCTCGTGCTGTCGCTGGACGTCAAGCGATCGGCCGCGACGGAGTCCGGCTTCGTCGTGACCACCCATGGCGGCCGCACGGAGACCGACCTGGACGCACTGGAGTGGGCGCGCCGGGCCATCGAGCTGGGCGCAGGCGAGCTGCTGGTGAACTCCATCGACGCCGACGGCACCAAGGAGGGCTTCGACCTGGAGCTCATCCGCGAGATGCGCGCGCTGAGCAGCGTGCCGGTGATCGCGTCCGGCGGCGCCGGGAAGCTCGGCGACTTCGTGCCCGCGATCGAGGCCGGCGCGGATGCCGTGCTCGCCGCGAGCGTGTTCCACCAGGGCGAGCTGACGATCGACCAGGTCAAGGACGAACTGGCCGCGGCCGGGATGGAGGTCCGACGATGAGCGAGACGGTGAACACGACGAAGCCCGAGGCCGTGCTGGAGCGCATCCGCTTCACCGACGCCGGCCTGGTGCCCGCGATCATCCAGCAGTACGACACCCGCGAGGTGCTGATGATGGGGTGGATGGACGCGGAGGCGTTCCGCCGCACCATGACCGAGGGCCGCGTGACCTTCTGGTCGCGCTCGCGCCAGGAGTACTGGCGCAAGGGCGACACGTCCGGCCACGTGCAGTACGTGAAGGGCGTCGCGCTCGACTGCGACGGAGACACGCTGCTCGTGACCGTCGATCAGATCGGCGCCGCCTGCCACACCGGGACGCGCACCTGCTTCGACGCGGACGTGCTGCAGCCCGAGGTGGGCGCCAGCCCGGACATCGAGGCGGCCGACCTGTGATCCGAATGCCTGCGGCGACCACGGAGCGGGAGGCGTTCGACGCCCTCGCCGCGGATCACCGCGTCGTCCCGGTCGTGCGCGAGCTCTTCGCCGACGGCGAGACGCCGGTCGGCATCTACCGCAAGCTCGCCGCCGGGCGCCCCGGAACGTTCCTCCTGGAGTCGGCGGAGCAGGGCGGCATCTGGTCGCGCTTCTCGTTCGTCGGCGCCGCCTCCTTCGGCGTGCTCACGCAGGCCGGCGACGACGTGCGCTGGCTCGACTACGGCCTTCCGGCCGACCGTGCCCTCGGCGAGACAGGTGCGCTGCGTCCGCTGGATGCCCTGGCGGCGCTCCACGCGCGCTGGCAGACGGCCCGCATCCCGGGCCTTCCGCCGCTGACCGGCGGTCTCGTCGGCTTCATCGGCTGGGAGGCGATCCGCCAGATCGAGCGCCTGCCCGACGCGCCGCCCGCCGACCTGGACGTGCCGGGCCAGGCCCTCGCCTTCGTCGCCGACCTCGTCGTGGTCGACCACCGTACCGGCACGGTGAAGCTGATCGCCAACGCGCTCGCGGACGGCACGGATGACACCGACACGCTGTGGGCGGATGCGCAGCAGCGCCTCGACAGGATGCAGCGCGAGCTCGCCCAGCCGTCGGAGGCGTGGCTCGAGTATGTCGACCTCCTGACGCCCGCGGACCCGGTCTCGCGGACGCCGCGGGAGGACTTCCTGTCCTCGGTCGTCACAGCGAAGGAGCGCATCGTCGACGGGGACATCTTCCAGGTTGTCATCTCGCAGCGTTTCGAGCTGGAGTGCACAGCGCCCGCTCTCGACGTCTACCGGGTGCTCCGCGCGCTCAATCCCAGCCCGTATATGTACCTGCTCTCGCTCGAGAAGCCGGACGGCGAGCCGTACCAGATCGTCGGCTCCTCGCCCGAGGCGCTGGTGAAGGTGCAGGAGGGACGCGCGTTCACGCATCCCATCGCCGGCTCACGCCCGCGCGGTGCGAACCCGGAGGAGGACCTCGACCTGGAGGCGTCCCTCCTCGCCGACGACAAGGAGCGCGCCGAGCACCTGATGCTCGTCGACCTCGCCCGCAACGACCTGCTCAAGGTGTGCGCCGCCGGCACGGTCGAAGTGACCGAGTTCATGCGCGTCGAGCGGTTCAGCCACATCATGCACATCGTCTCGTCGGTGGAGGGCGACCTTCGCCCGGACGCGACGGCGATCGACGTCTTCCGGGCGACGTTCCCTGCGGGGACCCTGTCCGGCGCGCCGAAGCCGATGGCCCTCCGCATCATCGACGAGCTGGAGCCCGCGCAGCGCGGCGTCTACGGCGGTGTGATCGGATACTTCGACTTCGCCGGGGACGCGGATCTCGCCATCGCGATCCGGACCGCGACCATCCTGGGAGGGGTGGCGCGTGTGCAGGCCGGCGGGGGACTGGTCGCCGACTCGGTGCCCGAGAGCGAGTTCCAGGAGTCCGTCAACAAGGCCGCGGCCCCGCTGCGCGCTGTGGCGGTGGCGAACGCGATGAAGCGGGTCCAGTGAACGCGCGCCGGGTCAAGTACATGACGATGCTGCTCCTCGTCGTGGGGAGCGGCCTCGCCCTGCTCGCTGCGACCCAGACCTGGTTCAGCATCCGGCTCACCGACACCGCCAACCACTCCGCGACCATCAGCGTGGCGGGTTCGGTGGCGGCTCCTGCGCTCACCGCGCTCGCGCTCGCGGGCCTCGCGCTGACCGCCGCGCTGGCGATCGCGGGTCCCGTGTTCCGGATCGTGCTGGCGCTGCTCGGCGTCCTGTTGGGCGCGTCCGTTCTCGTCTCGGCGATCACGGCTTTGTCGGATGCGGTGCAGGCGTCCGCCTCCGCCATCACGACGGCGACCGGGGTCGCCGGGGACGCGTCCGTCCGCCACCTCGTGCATTCCGTCGACACGCAGTTCTGGCCGTGGCTCGCCGTCGTCGCCGGCGTCGTGATCGTGCTCGCGAGCGCCGCCGTCGTCGTGTTCTCGCGCCTCTGGCCCGGGCCCTCCCGCAAGTACCAGACCCGGTTCGCGGGCGAGGACGGGCGTCCGGCCGAGGAGGTCGTGGCCGAGGCGGCCGGCGACGGGGACGCCGCTGCGGACGGCGAAGGCGACACGCCCGAGGGCCCCGCGACCCTCGACCGCGACACCGCCATCGACAGCTGGGACGAGCTCACCCGCGGCGACGACCCCACGCGCTGAGCCACTAGACTGGATGCGTTCCATCCCCCGTGCCCGCCCGGAGGCGTGCACCCGACGTGCAGGAGTCCCATGAGCAGCGAGTCAGTCGAACCAGGCCACGGTCACTCGCCGGCGGCGTGGACGGCCGTGATCATCATGCTGGTCGCCTTCACGATCGGCGCGATCGCGTTCTTCTTCGACGCCCCGATCATCGTCTGGGCGGCGGCGGGACTCGCGGTCATCGGTCTCATCGTCGGCTGGGTCATGAAGCGCGCGGGCTACGGAGTGGGCGGCTCCAAGTACACCCCGAAGGGCCACTGATCCGTGCTCGCCGACCTCGTCGCCGGCGCGCTGGAAGACGCTGACCGGCGGCGCTCCGAGCGTCCGCTCGCCGAGGTGGAGGCCGCGGCGCTGGCCCGTCCGGCCGCGCTCGACGCCCTGGCGGCGCTCGCTCCGGCGGAGCGCGTCAAGATCATCGCCGAGGTGAAGCGCGCGAGCCCGTCCCGCGGGTCGCTCGCCGCCATCCCGGACCCGGCCGCCCTCGCCGTCTCGTACGAGACCGGCGGCGCGAGCGCGATCAGCGTGTTGACCGAGGAGCGCAGGTTCCACGGCTCGCTCGCCGACCTCGAGGCCGTCCGCGACGCCGTGTCCATCCCGGTGCTGCGCAAGGAGTTCGTCGCCGACCCGTACCAGGTGTTCGAGGCCCGCGCGGCGGGAGCCGACCTGGTGCTGCTGATCGTCGCGGCGCTGGAGCAGAAGCAGCTGGTCGAGCTGCACGAGCTGATCACCCAGCTCGGCATGACCTCCCTCGTGGAGGCGCACTCGGCCGACGAGCTCAGCCGCGCGCTCGACACGGGCGCCGGCCTCGTGGGCGTCAACGCCCGCGACCTCACCACGTTCGAGCTGGATCGGGACCTGTTCGGCCGCCTGGCCGACCGCATCCCGTCCGGCGTCATCCGCGTGGCGGAGTCGGCCGTGAAGTCGGCCGACGACGTCGCTCACTACCGGGCGGCGGGCGCCGATGTGGTGCTCGTCGGCGAGGCGCTCGTGACGAGCGATCCCGTCGCGACGCTCGAAGAATTCTTGGGAGTCTGATGTCCCTCCGCACTGAGCAGGGTCCGTACTTCGGCGACTTCGGCGGGCGGTTCGTCCCCGAGTCGCTGGTCGCAGCGCTCGACGAGCTCTCGGCGGCGTGGGAGGCGGCGAAGGCCGACCCCGCGTTCCACGCCGAACTGGACGAGCTGCACCGCTCGTACACCGGCCGTCCGTCGATCATCACGGAGGTGCCGCGGTTCGCCGAACATGCGGGCGGCGCGCGCATCATCCTGAAGCGCGAAGACCTGAACCACACCGGCTCGCACAAGATCAACAACGTGCTGGGCCAGGCCATCCTGACCAAGCGCATCGGCAAGACCCGCGTGATCGCCGAGACCGGCGCCGGCCAGCACGGTGTCGCCACGGCGACCGCGGCCGCGCTGTTCGGCCTGAAGTGCACGATCTACATGGGCGAGGTCGACACCGAGCGCCAGGCGCTCAACGTCGCCCGGATGCGCTTGCTCGGCGCCGAGGTCGTGGCCGTCAAGACCGGCTCGCGCACCCTCAAAGACGCGATCAACGACGCGATGCGCGACTGGGTCACCAACGTCGAGGACACCAACTACATCTTCGGCACCGTCGCGGGGCCGCATCCCTTCCCGGCTATGGTCCGCGACCTGCAGAAGATCATCGGCGAGGAGGCGCGGGAGCAGGTGCTCGCGCTGACCGGCCGGCTCCCGGACGCGGTCGCCGCGTGCGTCGGCGGCGGTTCCAACGCGATGGGCATCTTCCACGCGTTCCTCGACGACGAGGACGTGCGCCTGATCGGCTTCGAGGCCGGCGGCGAGGGCGCGGACACCCCGCGGCACGCAGCCACGATCACCAAGGGCCGCCCGGGCGTGCTCCACGGTGCGCGGTCGATGCTGCTGCAGGACGAGGACGGCCAGACCATCGAGTCGCACTCGATCTCGGCGGGCCTCGACTACCCCGGCGTCGGCCCGGAGCACGCGTGGCTCGCGAAGATCGGCCGCGCCGAGTACCTGCCGGTCTCCGACGCGGACGCGATGGAGGCGCTGCGGCTGCTCAGCCGCACCGAGGGCATCATCCCGGCGATCGAGTCGTCGCACGCCCTCGCCGGAGCGCTGGCCCTCGGCCGCGAGCTGGGACCGGAGGGTCTCATCCTGGTGAACCTCAGCGGCCGCGGCGACAAGGACATGGAGACCGCCGGCCGCTACTTCGACCTCATCGACGCCGACGCGGTGCAGTCGTGAGCGGGGTCGCGGTGAGCCGCGTCGCCGACACGATCGCGCGGCGGAACGCCGAGGCCGGGGGAGCCCTGATCGGCTACCTGCCCGCCGGGTTCCCCGACCTCCGGACGAGCGTGGATGCCGCGGTCGCCCTGGCGCAGAACGGGGTCGATGTGATCGAGCTCGGCCTGCCGTACTCCGACCCGGTGATGGACGGCACGGTCATCCAGGCGGCCACCCAGCAGGCGCTGAGCGCCGGGTTCCGCCTCCGCGACGGCTTCACCGCCGTCCGCGAGATCGCCGCGCAGGTCGACATCCCGGTGCTCGTCATGACGTACTGGAACCCGGTGCTGCAGTACGGCGTCGACCGCTTCGCCGACGACCTGGCCGAGGCCGGGGGAGCCGGGCTCATCACGCCCGACCTCATCCCCGACGAGGGCGGCGACTGGCTCGCCGCCTCCGACCGCGCGGGTCTCGACCGCGTCTTCCTCGCCGCGCCCAGCTCGACCGACGCGCGTCTTCGGCAGGCGGTGGAGGCGAGCCGCGGCTTCGTCTACGCGGTCTCGACCATGGGCATCACCGGTGCGCGCAGCGACGTGGATGCGGCGGCCCGCACGCTCGTCGGCCGCCTCCGCGAGGCGGGCGCGACCAGCACGTGCGTCGGTCTCGGTATCTCCACGGCCGCCCAGGTGGCGGAGGTGCTGGAGTACGCCGACGGCGCGATCGTCGGCTCTGCGCTGGTCAAGGCGCTCGGCGACGGCGGTGTGGCCGAGGCGGGCCGCGTGGCTGCCTCCCTGGCCCGCGGCACGGACCGCGCCTGACCGCGCCATAAACTAATCTGGCAGCGCGACGCGTCGCGTGCACCGCATCCTGATCGAAAGGCAGTCCTCGGGTGACCCTGACCATGAGCAGCTGGTACGCCAGCATCCCCAGCCCCGGGCCGGAGTGGCAGCAGATCCCGATCGACGTCTTCGGGCTCCACTGGCGCATCCAGACGTACGCGATCATGATCCTGATCGGCATCGTCATCGCCGCGATCTGGACGTCGCGCCGCCTCACCAAGCGCGGCGCGGAGCCGGGCGTGGTGCTCGACATCCTCATCCCCGTCGTGGTGCTCGGCATCATCGGCGCACGGCTGTACCACGTGTTCACGCACCCGGGCGACTACTTCTACCAGGGAGCCGAACTCTGGAAGGTCTTCGCCATCTGGGAGGGCGGCAACGCCATCTTCGGCTCGCTGCTCGGCGGTGCCGTCGGCGCCTGGATCGGCTGCCGCTGGACCGGCATCCGCTTCTGGACCTTCGCCGATGCGCTCGCGCCTGCGCTGCTCTTCGCTCAGGCGGTCGGCCGTCTCGGCAACTGGTTCAACCAGGAGCTGTTCGGCCTGCCGACGAACCTGCCCTGGGGCCTGCAGATCGACTCCACGAACAAGGCGATCCCGGTCGGACTGCCGGACAACACGCTGTTCCAGCCGCTCTTCCTCTACGAGATCATCTGGAACGTCATCGGCGTGGCCGTGCTCATCCTGATCGAGCGCAAGTGGCACCTCCAGTGGGGCAAGCTGTTCGCCCTGTACCTGATCTGGTACGGCGTCGGCCGCTCCTACCTGGAGTCGATCCGCATCGACCCGAGCGAGTTCTCGTTCCTCGGCATCCCGACCAACGTCTGGGCCGCCTTCGTCGCCGTCGTTCTCGGCCTGATCATCTTCTACGTGCAGGCGAGCCGGCACCCCGGACTCGAGCCCAGCCCGTACCGTCCGGGTCGTGAATGGGTGCGCCCGGATGCTGAGGTAGACTCTGACGACACGGACCTGGACGACGAGGGCGCCGCCGACGTAGACGGTGCACCTGCCGGGTCCGCTTCGGCCAAGGCCACAAGCCCCACGAACGGATGAATTCCGACGGCACGAAGTAACCGTCGAGGCGATCCCACGCACTGACCGCACCGAACAGCCCGACCGCACCCGGATCGGGTGGAGCGGCGGAACCCTCCCAGCACGGGCCGAAGGCGTCCCCGCATTCCACATCCCCACATCCACGACACTGTGAGGACGGTCGAAAGATGGCGCTTACGCCTCCCCATTCCCGCTTCGGGACCGTGCCAGGCCCGCAGGGCCTGTACGACCCTGCCCACGAGAAGGACGCCTGCGGCCTGGCCATGGTCGCCACGCTCCGCGGCACGGCCGGGCACGACATCATCGACGCCGCACTCGAGGCGCTCCGCCACCTGGAGCACCGCGGCGCGGTCGGCTCCGACGCCGGCACCGGCGACGGAGCGGGCATCATCACCCAGGTCCCCGACGCGTTCCTGCGCGCCGTCGCCGGGTTCGAGCTGCCCGCGGCCGGCCGGTACGCGGTCGGCAACGCGTTCCTCCCGAACGACGAGCAGGCCCGCTCCGAGGTCAAGGCGGCCCTGGAGGCGATCGCGGGTGAGCACGAGCTGACCGTGCTCGGCTGGCGTCCCGTCCCGGTCCGCCCGGAGGAGCTCGGCACGCTGGCGCGCCAGGCCATGCCGGTCATCGAGCAGCTGTTCGTCGCCTCCACCCGGGTCGACGAGGCCGGCGAGCAAGCCTCCGGCATCGCGGTCGACCGCCAGACGTTCTTCCTGCGCAAGCGCGCAGAGCGCGAGCTGGACCTGTACTTCTCGTCGCTGTCCAGCCGCACGCTGGTCTACAAGGGCATGGTGACCACGCTCCAGCTGGAGCCGTTCTACCCCGACCTGTCGGACGAGCGCTTCGCGTCGAAGCTGGCGCTGGTGCACTCGCGCTACTCCACGAACACGTTCCCGTCGTGGCCGCTGGCGCAGCCCTTCCGCATGATCGCGCACAACGGCGAGATCAACACGGTGAGCGGCAACCGCAACTGGATGCGCGCCCGCCAGTCGCAGCTCGAGAGCGAGCTGCTCGGCGACCTGCGCCCGATCTTCCCGGTCGTCACGCCCGGCGCCTCCGACTCCGCCTCGTTCGACGAGGTCGTGGAGCTCATCTCGCTCAGCGGCCGCCCGCTGCCGCATGCCGTCATGATGATGGTGCCGGAGGCGTGGGAGAACCAGACCGAGATCGACCCGGTCCGCCGCGCGTTTTACGAGTACCACTCGATGCTCATGGAGCCGTGGGACGGCCCGGCCGCGATCGTCTTCACCGACGGCTCGCTCGTCGGAGCGACCCTCGACCGCAACGGCCTCCGCCCTGGGCGCTACGTCGTCACCAACGACGGCCTCGTCGTGCTCGCCTCCGAGATCGGAGTGCTCGACATCGAGCCGAGCCGCGTGGTCCGCAAGGGCCGGCTGCGTCCTGGACGCATGTTCCTGGTGGACACGGTCGCCGGCCGTCTCATCGAGGACGAGGAGATCAAGTCCGAGCTCGCGGCCGCCGCGCCCTACGGCGAGTGGCTCGACGAGGGCCGGATCAACCTGAAGGACCTCCCGGAGCGCGAGCACATCGTCCACACCCCGGCGTCGATCGTGCGCCGCCAGCGGACGTTCGGCTACACGGAGGAGGAGGTCCGCGTCCTCCTCAAGCCCATGGCGACCACGGGCGCCGAGCCGCTCGGCGCGATGGGATCGGACACGCCCGTGGCGGTGCTCTCCGAGCGCCCGCGCCTGCTCTTCGACTACTTCACGCAGCAGTTCGCGCAGGTCACCAACCCGCCGCTCGACTCGATCCGCGAGGAGGTCGTCACCTCGCTCAAGCTCGGTCTCGGCCCGGAGCGCAACCTCCTGACCGCCGGTCCCGAGCACGCGAAGCAGGTCGTGCTCGACTTCCCGGTGATCGACAACGACGAGCTCGCCAAGATCCAGCACATCGACCCGCGGCCGAACAGCACGCTCACCACGACCGTGCGCGGCCTGTACCGCTCCGACGCCGGCCCCGACGCCCTCGAGCGCCGCCTCGCGGAGATGTGCGACGAGGTCGACGAGGCGATCGCGAACGGCGCGCAGTTCATCGTGCTGAGCGACCGCGACTCGACGAAGGACCTCGCGCCCATCCCGTCGCTGCTCATGCTCGCGGCGGTGCACCACCACCTCATCCGCTCCGAGACCCGCATGAAGGCGGGCCTCATCGTGGAGGCGGGCGACGTGCGCGAGGTGCACCACGTCGCGCTGCTCATCGGCTACGGCGCCTCCGCGATCAACCCGTACCTCGCGATGGAGACCTGCGAGGAGCTCGTCCGCAGCGGCATGATCACCGGCGTCAGCCCCGAGAAGGCGGTCAAGAACGTCATCAAGGCGCTCGGCAAGGGCGTCCTGAAGATCATGTCCAAGATGGGCATCTCGGTCATCGGCTCCTACGCGGGCGCGCAGGCCTTCGAGGCCGTCGGGCTCAGCCAGGCCTTCGTCGACGAGTACTTCACCGGCACCACGACCCTGCTCGGCGGCGTCGGGATCGACGTCGTGGCGGCCGCGAACCTGGCGCGCCACACCTCGGCCTACCCCGAGAACTCCGGCGAGAAGGTGCACGAGCGGCTCGAGACGGGCGGCGAGTACCAGTGGCGCCGCGAGGGGCCGCCGCACCTGTTCAGCCCCGAGACGGTCTTCAAGCTGCAGCACTCGACGCGCACCCGCCGATTCGACGTGTTCCGCGAGTACACGAAGTCGGTCGACGAGCAGGCCGAGCGCCTCATGACGCTCCGCGGGCTGTTCCGCATCAAGACGGGGGAGCGCACGCCCGTGCCGATCGACGAGGTCGAGTCGATCTCCTCGATCCTCACGCGCTTCAACACGGGCGCCATGAGCTACGGATCGATCTCCCGCGAGGCGCACGAGACCCTCGCGATCGCGATGAACCGCATCGGCGGGCGCTCCAACACGGGCGAGGGCGGCGAGGACGTCGAGCGCCTGCTCGACCCCGAGCGCCGCAGCCGCATAAAGCAGATCGCATCGGGGCGCTTCTGCGTCACGAGCATGTACCTGACGCACGCGACCGACATCCAGATCAAGATGGCGCAGGGCGCCAAGCCCGGCGAGGGCGGTCAGCTGCCGCCGCAGAAGGTCTACCCGTGGATCGCCCGCACCCGTGGCGGCACCCCGGGCGTCGGCCTCATCTCGCCGCCGCCGCACCACGACATCTACTCGATCGAGGACCTCAAGCAGCTCATCTTCGATGCGAAGCGCGCCAATCCCTCG
>JAEWJG010000089.1 GCA_023386675.1 Actinomycetes bacterium | reverse complement strand
CGCCGTACTCGACTCGGTCGGCCTCGTCCGCAGCGAGCGGCGCGGCCGGGAGCGGCTGTGGAGCGTCGACCCGGCGTCCGCCGCCGGCCTCGGCGGCATGCTGCAGCGCGCGTCGGACCGCTGGGGCGCCGCACTCGAGCGGCTCCGCGCTCACGTCGAGGGCTGACCGCCTCAGGAGGCGAGGGCGAGCTGGCGGAACCGGATGACGGACGCATCCTCCCCGCCGCCTGCGCAGTCGTAGGCCGCCCGGATGGGGTCGACCGCGCGGCCGTTCGGCAGCACGACTTCGAGCATCACATCCACATGCGCCCCTCGCCGCCGCGCGTTGCTCCAGCGGCCGCCATCCGTGCGCACCAGGATCTCGCCGATCAGGCAGCCGAGGCTCTGCAGGGTGAACTCGTCCCCGACGAAGCCGTCCTCGGTGCGCAGGTCGACGAACAGCCGGTCGACGAAGACGAGGTCCTCCGGAACGTAGGTGACCGTGTGCCCGTAGATGTCGTGGATGCCGCCGGCCATCGCTCCGGCCAGCAGCGAGCCGACGGCGGGGTCGGGCCGCCGCCGGCTCGCTGTGCGGGGGAACCGGAACATGGCTCACACGGTAGGCCCCTCCTGTCGAGGGATGCTCGCCCCATTTCGAGTGCCCCCGCTGCGGGTCACGCTCGCCGCTATGCTGAGCGCGACGACGAGGGGGGATCGTGGGAGAGCGATCGGGGACGGCGCGGCGAGCCCAGACAGCACGGCGAGCGCAGACGGCACGGACGAGGACGACGGCCGCGGTCGTAGCAGCAGCGCTGATCCTGGCACTGACCGGATGCGCGGGGCACGTCGGCGCGGCCGCGGCCCCGCCTGCGACCAGCACCCCGGTGGCGTCGCCCACCGCGATGCCGACGCCGCTGTACGACCTCAGCATCCATCGCACGTTCACCCTCGCCGACGGGACGACCGCCCCGGGCTGCCTGCAGGTCGCCGTCGAGGCCGACCCGCAGACGGACGACGGCACGGGCGCCGAGCGCATCACTCGCGCGCGGGCGCTGCTGGAGAGTCGCGACTGGGAGGCGGAGCCGGTGTCGCTCGACGAGCTGACCGCCGACGACCGCCAGCAGAAGCAGGCGCAGGGGCAGACGGCGGCCGAGATGCTGACCGGTGTGCTGTCGGAGCACGTCTCGCAGGCGCTCACCGACGCCGGGCTGATGGGAACGGGCGTCTCCCTGCGGGGCAAGGTCGGCTGCTGATGCGGCACATCCATCCACTCCGATAGTAAAGTTCACGCGAGGCCCATCGAGCGGCCGCGATGAGGAGGCTCCGGTGGCGAAGCGGACGCGCGCGACGGCGACGACGAGCACGCTCGCGCGCGTGAACCAGACCGCGATCATCGAGGCGCTGCGCGAATCCGGCGCGCTGTCCCGTCAGCAGCTCGGCGTGAGGACCGGGCTCAGCCCCGCGACCATCAACCGGCTGACCGCCTCCCTCATCGACGACGGACTGGTGGTCGCGGCCGGGCAGGAGCCGTCGACGGGCGGGCGCCCCTCGGTGCTGCTGCGGTACGCGGGCAGCTCGCGGCTGGTGGCGGCGATCCAGCTGCGGGCGGACACGGTCACCGGCATCCTCGTCGACTTCGACGGCAAGGTGGTGTTCCGCCGATCGGTGGCCCTGGCTACAGGCCAGGAGGGCTCGCCGGATCAGGAGCGCGGCCTTCGCACGATCTTCAAGCTGTTCGACGACCTGATCGCGACGGCCGACTCGATGGGCACGCCGTGCCTCGCCGTCGGGGTCGCCGTCCCCGGCGTCGTGCAGCAGCCGGACGGCGTGGTCGGCACCATGCCGGAGTTCGGCTGGACCGGCGTCCCGTTCGGCCAGCTTCTCCGCGCCCGCACTTCGCTGCCGATCGTCGTCGAGAACGACGCGAACGCGCTGGCCTACGGCGAACTCCACGCGGGCGCCGGACGCGGGCTGTCCAGCCTGGTGGCGCTGTTCCTCGAGAACGGCCTCGGCGCCGGCATCGTCGCGAACGGCGAGCTGCACCGCGGAGCACGGGCGGAGGCGGGCGAGATCGGCTACCTGCTGATGGAGCGGTCGTCGCTGGAGCGCTCCTACGACGCGCGCGGCGACCTGGAGGACCGCATCGGCTCCCTCGCTCTGACCGCGCGAGCCCGGGAGCGCGGGATGCCGATCCCGGCCTCCGGGTCGCTCACCGCCGAGGACGTGTTCGAGCTGGCCCGCGACGGGAACGCCGACGCGCAGGAGCTGGCCGACGAGATCCTCGACATGGTCGCGATCGCGGTCGCCGCGCTGGTCATCGTGCTGGACCCGGAGCTGGTGGTGGTCGGCAGCAGCTTCGTCGGGAGCGCCGACACCGTCATTCCCGGCATCCAGGAGCGGCTGCGCGGCCGCATCATCCGCGTCCCCCGCATCGAGCCCGCCACCCACCGCGAGGATGCGGTGCTGCTGGGCGCGGCGGAGCTCGCGGCCGCCGAGGTCAACGGCTTCGCCTACCTCGCGTTCTGACCTCGCGCGATTTGCGCCAAATCCCGCTCTCGCGAGCGACATGAGCACGATTCGGCACAAATCTCGGACCGGATGTTGACACTGGCGGGAGCGCACCCTAGGTTTATCCTCAACTTCTTCTCACTCCGATAGGAAAGAAGAATCCCCTTCAGCGACGCAGAGGAGCAGACGTGATCGTCGGAATCGACATCGGCGGCACCAAGACGCACGTGTGCGTCGAGGACGACGCCGGCGCCGCGCTCCTCGACCGGTCGGTCAAGACCGCCGACTGGCAGCGCGGCGGCGACCTGCACTCCGAGGAGAACGTCCGCGCTCTCCTCGCCCTGTTCGAGCAGGTGCCGGGCGCCCCCTCCGCTCCCCTCGTCGTCGGCGCGCACGGCCTCGACAGCGAGGCGCAGACCCTGGCGTTCTCCGAGACGCTCGCGGCCCTGCACGACGGTCCGGCCCTCGCGGTCAACGACGTCGAACTGGTCGGCCCCGCCGCGGGCTTCGATGAGGCCATCGCCGTCATCGCGGGCACCGGCAGCAAGGTCGTCGGCCGCCGCGCGGACGGGACGCTGGTCAACGCGGGCGGCTACGGCTACATCCTCAACGACCCGGGCAGCGCGCCCGCCCTCGTCCGGGACGCCGTGCGCACCCTCTTCGACGCGGTCGACGAGGGAGAGCCGCAGGACGTGCTCGCGGACGCGCTCTTCGCGCACTTCGGCGTGGACGAGATCGTCGGGCTCTCGATGGCGCTCAGCATCCGTCCCCGGGTCACCGTCTGGGGCGCCGCCGCTCCCCTGGTCTTCGCCGCAGCCGACGCCGGCAGCGCCCGCGCCGCGCAGGTCATCGAGCACGCGGCCGACGAGCTCGCACGCAGCGTCGAGCTCGTGCACCGC
>JAEWJG010000032.1 GCA_023386675.1 Actinomycetes bacterium | reverse complement strand
CGCCTTACTGGCAGCTGTCGCACTGCAGCAGGTCCATGGGGTCGACGGGAACCGAGTAGCCGCCAACGCTGTCGTTTTCGTAGTCCATGATGGCCTCCCCTGAGAAGTCGGTGATCCGCGGTTCCCGCGGTGTTCACCCACTATATAACCCGAATGACACGATTGTCATTCCACTACATGTAGTGTTTTCGAGATTTTTTTCCCTGTCCCCAAGAGTAGGGCCGGCCACCGGCATCGGCGCCGCTCGCCGATCCCGAAACAATCGGGCGTTCACATAACCCATAAGCTGCATTTATGGGGGAACCACTGCTCACGTACGATGCCGCATTGGCTTGGATGGACCAGGCCCCGGCGAAATCCCGGACACTCCTGCTGGGCAACGGCTTCAGCGTCGCCTACGACGCTTCGCGGTTCTCGTACCGGGCGTTGCGCGAGACCGCGAGCAACCTTGGCTACATCGGTAGCCTTGCCGACAAATTCTTCGACACGCTCAACACCTACGACTTCGAACTTGTCATCCGGCAGCTCTTAGCCGCCGCTACAGCTTTGGAAGTGCTGGATGAAGTCGCCCACGCAAGTGAGATAGCGCAGCTTCGTGCTCAGGCAGCAGACCTGAAAGATGGTCTTGCCCGCACGCTTGCCGGCCTGCACCCGGAGCGACCGGCAGATATTAGCGACGCGGCGTACGCCCGGGTCCGGGCGTTCATTGAGCCCTTCGGCCGCGTCTACTCCGCCAACTACGACCTACTCCTTTACTGGACGACGATGCACGATGAAGCGCCAGAACGAAGTCATTTCACAACTGCCGATGACGGATTCCGTAACCCGGATGACCCAAGCGCGGAATATGTTGTGTGGAACTATCTGGACCCGCACGCGCAAACGATCTACTACCTTCACGGAGCCCTGCACCTGTACCGAGACATGGACAACGGTGAGGTTCAAAAACTGACGTGGGTACGCACCGGCGAACCACTCATCGAGCAGATTCGACGTCAGCTCGCCGCAAACCGATTCCCTCTGATCGTCGCCGAAGGTAGCAGCAACGAGAAACTCGCACGGATACAAACCAGCGACTACCTCGCTCGTGGGCTGCGCTCGCTCGCCGCGATCGGCGGCAGTATGGCCGTTTTCGGCTTGTCGATGAGCACCAACGACGCCCACATTCTTAAGTCGGTTGCCGCGTCGAAGGTCAGCAGGCTCGCGGTGTCCGTCTACGGAGACTCCAATTCGGACGCGAACCGCGAACTGATCGAAGCGGCCCTACAACTGAAGTCCAAGCGCGCGGCCGGGCGCGGAAAGATCCCACTCGAAGTGCGGTTCTTCGAGGCGTCATCGGTTCCGCTCTGGAGAGTCTGAGCGTCACCGGCCAAACAGCTGGAGCTCATCTCGCGCAGGACTCACTCTGCCCTAAGTCTCTTTGGTGCGGGCGAGGCGCAGGCAGGCGCCCAGGATGGCGCCTAAGAAGAGAATCCCGGTCACAATTCCAGGAAGAACAGCTTTAGGTCGCCGTCGATCGTCTTCACCAGGTGCATGCGGGTGAACCAGTGTTCGCATAGTGCCAAGCATGTGAGAAGTGTCGATTGGGCCCTGGGACGTCGACATCGGCCGCCGCTCGCCGATCCCGTAGACGGCGCGTCAGCGCCGGGCCGGGCGCACCGTCAGCCCGTCGAGCAGCACGCCGACCATCGGAGCGCTGCCGCCGCCCTCCACTCCCGCGGATCCGTCGGCCAGCCGACTGAGGGCGGAGATCAGCTCCTCGGCCTGCACACCCGCCCGTAGCGTGCCATCGGCCGCGCCGGCGTCGAGCATCCGCTGGACCCTCGGCGCGAGGATGCCGAGGAACAGGCCGGGCAGCGGGGCGTATGCCGGGTCGCCGGAGTGGAGCGCGCTTGCGAACCCGCGCTTGGTGGCGACGAATCCGGCGAGCCGGTCGGCCCAGCGACGCAGCGCCTCGGCGGGCGGGTACTCGGCGGAGAGTCGCTCGGCCTCGGCGGCCGTCGCATCCAGTTCTCGCCGGAAGACGGCGATGATGAGGTCGGAGCGCTGCGGGTAATGGCGGTAGATGGTGCCGACGCCCACCCCCGCGCGGGCGCCGATCTCGCGCATCGGCGCATCCACGCCGCGTTCCGCGAACACGGCCTTCGCCGCCTCGAGCACGGCCTCCGTGTTGCGCACGGCGTCGGCGCGCCGGCGACGTGGAGCGTCGGTGGACGTCTCGGACATGCGAACTCTCCCGGTGACAAACGGAACAATGTTCCGTATAGTTGCGGACGAGTGTTCCGCTTACACCGAGCCTAGCGCGTCCGGGACGGAGCACCACCCTCAGGAGGAGAACATGAAGCACCGCCCGCTCGGCCGCACCGGCATCCACGTCTCGCCGTTCGCCCTCGGCGCCATGATGTTCAGTTCGTTCGGCAACAGCGACCAGAACGAGGTCGACCGGATGATGGGGCGGGCGCTCGACGCCGGCATCAACCTCGTCGACACCGCCGACGCTTACGGCGACTCCGAGGAGATGGTCGGCCGGGCCCTCCGCGGGCGGCGCGACGACGTCGTCCTCGCCTCGAAGTTCGCCCGGCCGATCGGCGACGATCCCAACCACCGGGGCGGCTCGCGCCGCTGGATCATGACGGCCGTCGAGAACTCCCTCCGCCGGCTGGGCACCGACCACATCGACCTCTACCAGATGCACCGACCGGACCCGGAGACGGACATCGAGGAGACGCTGTCGGCTCTGACCGACCTGGTCCGCAGCGGCAAGGTCCGCACGATCGGTTCGTCCGACATGCCGGCATCCGAGATCGTCGAAGCGCAGTGGGCGGCGGAGCGCCGCGGGCTGGAGCGCTTCCGCACCGAGCAGCTCCACTACTCCCTCCTCGACCGGGTGGTCGAGCGCGAGGCCCTCCCGATCGCGCAGAAGTACGGCATGGG
>JAEWJG010000368.1 GCA_023386675.1 Actinomycetes bacterium | reverse complement strand
CACCACCGGCGCCGGCTCATCCAGCCGGAGGTCGCGACGCTGCTGGCGCGCGCCCTCGCTCCGGAGGGCGTGCTGCGCCTCGCCACCGACTGGGAGCCGTACGCCGAGCACATGATCGAGGTGCTGGACGCCGAACCCGCCCTGGTGAACGTCGCCGGCGCCGAGCGCTTCGTCCCGCGCCCCGACGACCGCCCGGTCACCAAGTTCGAGCGCCGCGGGGAACGCCTCGGCCATGCCATCTTCGACCTGGCCTACCGCCCCGCGCGCTGACCGGCATCCCTAGGATGGGCGCATGACGCACGCGACGGTCGACGAGCTCCGGTCCGCCTTCGACGGAGGGCTCACCAAGCCGCTCGCGTGGCGGCTCGCCCAGCTGCGGGCTCTGCGCCGCATGCTCACCGAGCGCGGGGCCGACTTCGAGGATGCGCTGCGCGCCGACCTCGCCAAGAACCCGACCGAGTCGCAGATCGCCGAGCTCGGCTTCGTCGTCGGCGAACTCGACCACACGGTGAAGCGCCTGCGGCGCTGGCTGCGTCCGCGCCGCGTCTCCGTGCCGGGCGCGCTGCAGCCGGCCCGCGCGTACACGATCCTGGAGCCGGTCGGCGTGGTCCTCATCATCGCGCCCTGGAACTACCCGGTGCAGCTGCTCCTCGCCCCGCTGGTCGGCGCTCTGGCGGCCGGGAACGCCGTCGTGCTCAAACCCAGCGAGCTCGCGCCCGCGACCTCCGCCGCCATGGCCCGGCTGATCCCCGAATACCTCGACTCACGGGCGGTCACCGTCGTCGAGGGCGGCGTGGAGGAGACCACCGACCTGCTCGCGCAGCGCTTCGACCACATCTTCTACACCGGCAACGGACGCGTCGGCCGCATCGTCGCAGCGGCCGCGGCGAAGAACCTGACCCCGATCACGCTGGAGCTCGGCGGCAAGTCGCCCGTCTACGTCGACCGCACCGTGGACGTCGCGGCCGCGGCTCGCCGGATCGCCTGGGGCAAGTTCATGAACGCCGGGCAGACCTGCGTCGCGCCGGACTACGTCCTCGCCGACCGAGACGTCGCCCCGCGGCTCGCGACCGCCCTCCGCGAGGCCGTGCGCGAGCTGTACGGCGACGACCCGGCGCAGAGCCCCGACTACGGCCGCATCGTCAACGACCGCCAGTTCGAGCGGCTGTCCGGGATGCTCGGCTCGGGCACCGTCGCCGTCGGCGGCGAGCACG
Source organism: Actinomycetes bacterium (assembly GCA_023386675.1). Lineage (GTDB taxonomy): Bacteria > Actinomycetota > Actinomycetes > Actinomycetales > Microbacteriaceae > Leifsonia. Next base: position 5,819 of record JAEWJG010000368.1, on the reverse strand, counting down.
ACGCCGCGACGCGCTACCTCGCGCCGACCGTGCTGACGGATGTCGCCCCCGACTCGCCCGCGATGTCGGAGGAGATCTTCGGGCCGATCCTGCCCATCCTGCCGGTCGACGGCCTGGACGACGCCATCCGGTTCATCCGGTCCGGGGACAAGCCGCTCGCCCTCTACGTCTTCACCTCGAGCGCCCGGACCCGCCGCCGCATCCTCACCGAGACGAGCTCCGGCGCGGTCGGCTTCGGTGTGCCCGCGGCGCACCTCGCGGTCGCCGGGCTGCCCTTCGGCGGAGTGGGGGAGAGCGGGAGCGGGGCGTACCACGGCGAGCGGTCGTTGCAGACGTTCAGCCACGAGAAGGCGGTGCTCAGCAAGCCGCTCCGTCCCGACACGCTCAAGCTGGTCTACCCGCCGTACACCGAATCCAAGGACCGCTTCGCACGCGGGCTGCTGCGCAAGCTCGGCTGATCGACACCGTGTACATCCCCGCTGTGGACGCCGGACAGTGAGTACATCGGAGGCCGGGGAGCCGGGGGTAGGCTCGGCACTGCCGGAGGCCACGAACTCCCGGCGACAGGAACATGCCAACGCACGACGAGAGGCAACGGTGCCAACCGTGAACCCGACAGCAACCATCCCCGTGGTGACCGACGCGTCTGTGAACGTGTCCGACGTCCCGACCCCCAGCGTGGAGGGACGACCCACCCGCACCGAGACCGACTCGCTCGGCTCGCGGGAGATCCCCGCCGAAGCGTACTGGGGCATCCACACGTCCCGCGCGCTCGAGAACTTCCCCATCGCGAAGCGGCCCATCTCGGTCTACCCGGACCTCATCGTCGCGCTCGCCGCGGTCAAGCAGGCCGCCGCCCGCGCCAACCTCGAGATCGGCGTGCTGGAGCCGCACAAGGCCGAGCTGATCGACCGGGCCTGCCAGCTCATCATCGACGGCGGCTTCCACGACCAGTTCGTCGTCGGCGTGATGCAGGGCGGCGCCGGCACCTCCACGAACATGAACGCCAACGAGGTCATCGCGAACATCGCGCTGGAGCTCGACGGCCACCCGAAGGGCGACTACGCCCACCTGCACCCCATCGACGACGTCAACCGCAGCCAGAGCACCAACGACACCTACCCGACGGCCATCAAGATCGGCCTCACCTTCGCGCTCGGGCACCTCCTCGACGAGCTGGCGCTGCTCCGCGACTCGTTCGCGCACAAGGCCGCGGAGTTCCGCAACATCCTCAAGGTCGGCCGCACGCAGCTGCAGGACGCGGTGCCGATGACCCTTGGGCAGGAGTTCCACGGCTTCGCCACCACCCTGACCGAGGATCACGCCCGCCTCACCGAGACCAAGTGGCTGCTGGCCGAGATCAACCTCGGCGCGACCGCGATCGGCACCGGCATCACCGCCGACCCGGGTTACGCGTCCGCGGCGGTCCGCCACCTCAACGCGATCACCGGCCTCAACCTGGAGACGGCGCCCGACCTGATCGAGTCCACCAGCGACGCCGGCGCGTTCATGTCGTTCTCCGGCTCGCTCAAGCGCAGCGCGATCAAGCTCTCGAAGATCTGCAACGACCTGCGGCTGCTCTCGTCCGGCCCGCAGGCGGGCCTCGGCGAGATCAACCTCCCGGCGCGCCAGGCGGGGTCGAGCATCATGCCCGGCAAGGTCAACCCGGTCATCCCGGAGGTCGTCAACCAGGTGGCGTTCTCGGTCGCGGGCGCGGATGTCACCGTGACCATGGCGGCGGAGGGCGGCCAGCTGCAGCTCAACGCCTTCGAGCCGGTCATCGCCCACTCCCTGCTGCAGAGCATCACGTGGATGGCGCAGGCCTTCCACACCCTCCGGATCAACTGCGTCGACGGCATCACCGCCAACGAAGAGCGCCTGGGCGCGATGGTGGGCTCGTCGGTCGGCGTCATCACGGCGCTCACGCCGCACATCGGCTACGCCGCCGCGGCCGCGCTCGCCAAGTCGGCGCTGCTCACCGGGCACAACGTCGCCGACCTGGTCGTCGAGGCGAAGCTGATGAGCCGCGAGGAGGTCACCCGCCTGCTGTCGCCGGCGCGCCTGAGCGGCCTCGAGGTGGTCACGACGGCCATCCCGGTCATCGAGGCGGACGCGATCGCGGAGGCCCGCCAGGAGGGCGAGTAGCGCGGCTCAGTCGGGCAGCCACGGGCCGTGCTCGCCCGGCTCCGTCCCGGCGACTTCGTCCGTGCTGACAGGCACGGTCGCCACGTACATGTAGACCGCCTCCGGCGGTGCGTCGCGGCCGTGCGAGAAGGCGTACACGTCCAGGACGGCGGCGTCTCCGAGCGAGGACGGGACGCGGATGCGACCGGGGGGTCGATCGCCGAGGGACGGCACGGTGAGCACGGTCTCTTCGCCGTCGTCCGCGATCAGCACGCACCGGAGCATCGACGACCCTGATGAGGGCTGGTACGTCATGGGGAGAACCTTATTCCCCGGCCGCCCATCCTCGCGATCCCCTGACCACGGGGTCGACCGCTCAGTCCGCCTCCCGCGCCTCCGCCTCGCGGAACAGGGCGACCATGTCGCGCCCGAGCTGATGCGGCGCCGTCTCGCAGGGGCTGTGCCCGGTGCGGTAGACCGCCAGCCGGGCGCGCAGCGCTTTCGCGTTGGCGGCGTGGAGGTGCGTCGGCCAGAGGTCGTGGTCGCCGGTCGCGACGAGCACCGGGATGCGCGTGGCTGCGACGCGCGCCCGCACATCCGGCACGTTCTTCATCAGGCCGACGATGTCATCCACGCTCGAGCGCCGGGTCAGGGCGAAGCGCGACCGGACGAAGGCGAGCCGGCTGTCCGACACCTTGTTCTTGTTCGTCGTGATGCCCCAGATCATGAGAGACGCGCCGATGTGCGGAGTGGTGAACCAGCTCAGCGCCCCGATGATGCGCACACCGCGGAACGACTGCCCGGGCTCCGGCGGCGCGGTCAGCAGCGTCAGCGACCGGAACAGCCCGGGATGCGTCACCAGCGCCAGCTGCGCCAGGATGCCCGCGAACGAGTAGCCGAGCACGTGGGCGGGGGCGCCGTCGCGGAGGAACGCCACGATGTCCCCGGTCATCAGGGGGTAGGTGTACTTCTCGCCGGGTGGAGGCCCGGCGTCGGCGGACTCGTACTGCCCGGCCATGTCGAAGCTCTGGACGTAGTACCCGGCGGCGACCAGGATGGGCGCGAGCAGGTAGAAGTCCTCCTTGGAGCCCGTCACTCCGGGGATGAGGACGACGCGCGGGTCCTCCGGATCGCCGAGCGCCGCGACGGCCAGGTCGCCGCTCGGGGCCGCGAACCGCGAGAAGACCGTGCCGACCGGCGCGATCGACCAGTCGATGTCGGGCAGCGCGGCGTCGAGGCGCCGGGCCTCGTCGTCGTCGCCCGTGACGGGTCGCCGCTCTCCGATGGACACGAGGCTACGCTAGACCACCGTCGCGCCCCGGCGCGTCACGTGACGCGGCAGAACGTGGTGAGGGAGCCGATCCCGCCGATGGAGACGGTGACGGTCGAGCGGTCGTGCAGGAAGACCGGCGGGGTGCGCGAGTAACCGGCGCCGCCGGGGCTGCCGGTGGAGATGAGCGTGCCCGGCGGGATGGTGACGGAGCGCGACAGGAACTCGATGAGCTCCGGGACGCTGCGCACCATGTCGGCGGTGGACGCATCCTGAAGGATGGCGCCGTCGAGGTTGGTCGTGAGCCAGAGGTCCTGCGGGTCGGGGATCTCGTCGGCGGTCACGACGACGGGCCCGGTCGGCGTGAACCCGTCGAACGACTTGCACCGCGACCACTGCGCCTCGGAGAACTGCAGGTCGCGCGCCGTGATGTCGTTGACGACGGTGTAGCCCCAGACGTAGTCGAGCGCATCGCGCACCGGCACGTTGCGGGCGGGCTTGCCCATGACGACCCCGAGCTCGGCCTCGTAGTCGACCTGGGTGGACAGGTCGGCCGGCCAGGCCGTCGTGCTGCCGTGGCCGGTGAGGGAGTTGGGCCAGAGGTTGAAGACGGTCGCTGCTTTCTCGGTGCGGAGTTTCAGCTCCGAGGCGTGCGCGGCGTAGTTGGCGCCGATCGCGATGACGTGCGGGGGACGCAGCACCGCGGACGCGTGGCGCAGGTTCTGCACGGACGGCAGGTCGGCGCCGGCGGCCTCCGCCTCGGCGACGACGCCGCGCACCTCGGCGAGCCCTTCGTCGCCCCGCTCGATCAGCTCCTGGAGGTCTCGCGGCGGCCGCTCCATCACCTGGTCGAGGAAGAGGGCGCCGTCTCCGAGGACGGCGGCCAGGCGGGGACGGGGATCGGCGGCGGTGCTGAGGTGCGAGAATCTCACTCGATACAGGCTATCGGTGATCCGTGAGTGCGCCGAACTCCGGTCGCTCAGGCCATGGCGTCGGAGATTCCGTCGCGTTCGTCGCGCGCGCGACGGCGGCGGATGGCGCGGCGCCGCCACGGCGACTGCTCCGGGAGGTGCATGGCGAGGGTCGTGTACGCCCAGTGCAGCCGCCGTCCGAACCCGTTCCAGGTCGAGAACGGACGAGCCGAGATGCCCACCTCGAGCCGGTCGTCGTAGCGGACGATCGTGCCGAGGTCGAGGTGGAACGACAGGTCGAGGTCGTCGTGGATGTCGCTCCGGTCGCGGTGCACCCGCTCGCGCGCATCCCGCCACACCTCGCGGCGCATGGCGAAGTTGGAGCCGAAGATCGGCGGGTTGCCGAGCCACAGCTCCATCGACCAGAAGTAGCCGCCGATGTAGAGCAGCTGACCGAGTCCGGAGGCGACAGGATTGCCGTCGTAGAACACGCCGCGACCGGTGAGGACGCCGACCTCGGGGGAGTCGACGAGCTCCGCCTCGATGTGCAGCAGCCAGTCGGCCGGCGGCCGCGAGTCGGCGTCGAGCCGGGCGATGATGTCGCCGGTTGCGGCGTCGTAGCCGGCCGAGGCCGCCGGCCAGATCCCGCGGGTGGGCTGCTCGACCACGCGGGCCCCCGCCGCGCGGGCGACCGCGGCCGTGTCGTCGGTGCTCCCGTTGTCGACCACCACGATCTCGTCGGCGGGACGCAGCTGCGCGGCGAGGTCGGCCAGGCAGCGCGCGAGCATCTCGGCGTCGTCCAGCACGGGGATCACGACGGACAGGGTGGGCACGTCTCGATGTTACGTTGCGGTGGTGCCCAGGGCAGGGAGCTGGAGCTTCTCACGCCCTCCACAGGTGCAGCCCCGCGTAGCTGCGCCATGGCGCCCACCGGGCGCCGTACGCGGCCAGGGCGCGCGCCTCGGAGGGAAGGCCGAGCCGGGCAGCGCCCTGCCGGAGGGCGAGGTCGCCGGTGAGGAGGATGTCCGGGCTGCCCAGCACGCGCAGGGCGATGTACCCGGCCGTCCACGGTCCGATCCCGGGCATCGCGAGCAGGCGCTGCTCGAGGTCGTCGCGCGACTCCCCGACGTCGATAGTCAGCGTGCCGCTCGCGAGCGCCTCCGCGACCCCGATGATCGCGTCGATCCGGCGCACGGGTCCGCGCAGCACCTCCCGCCCGCGCTCGGCGATCGCCGCGGCGGTGGGGGAGAGCCGGGTGAAGGAGGCGTCCCCGCCGGGCGCGGCGAGGTCGACCGGTTCTCCGAGGGCGTCGGTCAGCCGGGTCAGCGCCGTGCGGGCCGCCGCCACCGAGATCTGCTGGCCGATGAGCGCCCGGAAGACGATCTCGTCCGCATCCACCGCGCCGGGCAGCCGGAGCCCGGGCGTCGCGGCGACGCTCGGAGCGAGAGCCGGGTCGGCGGCGAGGGCCGCGTCGATCGCCTCGGCGTCGGCATCGAGGTCGAGCAGCCGCCGCA
>JAEWJG010000356.1 GCA_023386675.1 Actinomycetes bacterium | reverse complement strand
GGCGGCGGCTGGTGGCGCGTGGGCTGGTGGGGCTTGGGGGGCGGGTGGTGCTTCCGGGGGTGGGGCTGCGGGGGCTGCCGGTGCGGGAGCTGGTGCCGGCGCGGGCGTGGCGGCCGGTGCCGCGGGCGCCCCTGTCGCCAACGCCCCGGTAGCGGTCGTGACCGCGCCTCCGACCATCGGATCCGTCGCGGCGGTCGCCGAGACGGACGACCCGATCACCTCCCTGTCGCGTGTCAACGGCTCCCCGGCGCTGACCATCGCCGTCACCAAGCTGCCCTCGGCGAACACCGTCGAGGTCTCGCACGAGGTCACGAACGTCATCCCCGACCTCGAGAAGAAGCTCGGATCGGACGCCAAGATCACCGTCGTCTTCGATCAGGCGCCGTTCATCACCCAGTCGATCAACTCCCTTGCCGAGGAGGGCCTGCTCGGCCTCGCGATGGCCGTCGTCGTCATCCTGGTGTTCCTGCTGTCGGTGCGTGCGACCTTGGTGACCATCGTCTCCATCCCGACCAGCGTCCTGATCACCTTCGTGGTCATGTGGGCGACCGGCTACACCCTCAACATCATCACGCTCGGCGCGCTCACCATCGCCATCGGTCGTGTCGTCGACGACTCCATCGTCGTCATCGAGAACATCAAGAGACAGCTCGTCCCGGGCGTCGACCGGGCCGTGACCATCGTCAAGGCCGTCCGCGAGGTCGCCGGCGCGATCACCGCGTCCACCATCACGACCGTGGCCGTGTTCCTCCCGCTCGCGTTCGTCGGCGACGTCACCGGCGAGCTGTTCCGGCCGTTCGCGCTGACCGTCACGATCGCCCTGCTGTCGTCGCTGCTCGTCGCGCTGACGATCGTTCCGGTGCTCGCGTACTGGTTCCTGCGCGCGCCCAAGGTGCACAAGCACGAGGACGGCGCGGCTCCTGGTGTGGACGTATCCCACCTCTCCGTCGAGGAGGCGGCTGCGGCGGGCGTCGACGAGCTGGAGCATCCGTCGCGGCTGCAGGCGGGCTACCTCCCCATCATCCGGTGGACTCTGAAGCACTCGTGGGTCACGGTCGTCGCCGCCGCGCTCGTGCTCGTGTTGACGTTCTTCGCCTTCCCGTTCGTGAAGACGAACTTCCTCGGATCGAGCGGCCAGAACTCCCTGACGGTCACCCAGACCCTCGACCCGGGCGCGAGCCTGCAGGCGAAGGACGACGCGGCGAAGGTCGTCGAGAAGAAGCTGCTCGGCACCACGGGCGTCAAGACGGTCCAGGTCTCGATCGGGTCCTCCGGATCCTCGCTCCGCGACGCGTTCACCGGCGGCGGAGGCGGCACCACCTTCTCCATCACGACCGACCCTTCCGCCGACCAGGCGAAGCTGCAGAGCACCATCCAGAACGAGATCGACGGCATCACGGATCAGGGACAGATCACGCTGTCCGCGTCGAGCGGCTTCGGCGGCTCGACCGACATCCAGGTGGACATCACCGCGAGCAACAACGGCGACCTGCAGAAGGCGACGGATGCGGTGGTCGCGCAGCTGCAGAAGAAGAAGTCGCTCACGCAGGTGACCGACAACCTGTCGGCCTCGCTGCCCTACGTCGCCGTCGCGGTCGACCGCTCGAAGGCCGCGGCCGCGGGGCTCAGCGAGGTCGCCGTCGGCACGCTCGTCTCGCAGGCCATGCAGCCCACGCAGGCCGGATCCGTCGCGCTCGACAACACGACGCTGAAGATCTACCTCCAGTCCGAGAACCCGCCGACGACCGTCGCCGGACTCTCGCAGCTGTCGATCCCGACCGCCGCCGGTGTCGTCCCGCTCGACACGCTGGCCTCGGTGCAGGAGGTCAAGGGCCCGTCGTCGGTCACCACCGAGCGCGGGCTTCGGACCGCAAGCGTGACGGCGAGTCCGGCGACGGACAACCTGACCACCGCGAACGCGGATGTCGCCGCTGCGCTGAAGGCGGCCCACCTTCCCGGGGGCGCCACCGCGAAGATCGGCGGAGTGTCGTCGAGCCAGTCCGACGCCTTCGGTCAGCTCGGTCTGGCCCTGCTCGCGGCGATCCTCATCGTGTACATCGTGATGGTGGCGACGTTCCGCTCGCTGCTGCAGCCGATCCTGCTGCTCGTGTCGGTGCCGTTCGCGGCGACCGGCGCCATCCTGCTGCAGATCGCGTCGGGCATCCCGCTCGGCGTCGCGTCCATGATCGGCCTTCTGATGCTGATCGGAATCGTGGTCACGAACGCGATCGTGCTCATCGACCTGGTCAATCAGTACCGCAGACGCGGCATGACCGTCTCGGATGCGGTGGCGCACGGCTCCTCTCGCCGACTCCGCCCGATCCTGATGACGGCCATCGCGACGATCGCCGCGCTCACCCCGATGGCGCTCGGCGTCACCGGCCACGGCGGTTTCATCTCGCAGCCGCTCGCCATCGTGGTGATCGGTGGCCTGATCTCGTCCACGGTGCTAACCCTGGTCGTCCTCCCGACGCTCTACAACCTGGTGATCGGCCGGCGCGAGCGGAAGGCGGCGCGCAAGGCGGCCCGGGATGCGGCGAGCGGCGGACCCTCGGATGGCGGCTCCGGAGGCGATGCGCCGCGCGGCCCCGGAGACGGACCACGCGACGGCGGCTCGCCCGACGACGGCCGGTCGCCCGACGCGCCCCAGCCGCCGGTGTTCACCCGGCCTGCGGGAGGATCGCAGATCTGACCCATGGTGGGCGCGGCGCGCGCCCCCGCACGCGGGCTGTCCGTCCGGGATCCCAGACGGCGGCCCGCGTGCAACCGCGATGCCGGCCGTCGAGCCTGGCTAGGGTCGCCGTATGAGCGAGCAGGGGCTGTCCGTCGATCCGCTGTGGCCGCGCGCCGGTGGCTGGTCCGCGCCGGGTGCTGAGGATGTCGACGTGGCGCTCGTCGGCATCCCGACGCACGCGACCTCGCTGTCGCCGACCGGAGCCCACCGGACCCCGGCGGCGGTGCGGGATGCGCTGCGGCGGTACTCCGCCTTCGCGCCGGGGCTCGACGTCGAGTCGCTGCGGTTCGCAGATGCCGGCGACGTCACCGCCCCCGACGGGCCGGAAGGACGCCAGCGCGCCATCGCGGCCGTCGACGAGGCGGTGAGCCGCTCCCGGCTGACCGTTGCGATCGGCGGCGACAACTCGCTGACCGTCCCCACGATGCTCGGCGCCGTGGGCCCGGCCCTCGCCACGGCGGGCCTGATCACCCTCGACGCGCACCACGACCTCCGGGACGGGCGCTCCAACGGCTCGCCGGTCCGCGAGCTGCTGGACGCGGGACTGGACGGCCGCCGCGTCGTGCAGATCGGCATCGCCGACTTCGCCAACTCGGCCGCCTACGCGCGTCGGGCAGCGGAGCACGGCATCACCGTCGTCACGCGCGACGCGCTGCACACGCGCCCGATCGACGACGTGATGGCCGAGGCGCTGGAGATCGCCGGCGCCGCCGGCGGCCCCATCCACGTGGACCTCGACGTCGACGTGTGCGACCGTTCCGTCGTGCCCGCGTGCCCGGCATCCATCCCCGGCGGACTGGCGGCCTGGGAGCTGCGCCGGTTCGCCCGCCTCGCCGGAGCATCCCCGCTCGTCCGCTCGGTCGACATCGCCGAGGTCGACGCGACCGCCGACGCCCCCGATCAGCGCACCGTCCGCCTCGCCGCGCTCCTCATCCTCGAGGCCGCCGCCGGCCTCGCCTCCCGCTGACCTCCCCACCCCACCGTCGAGTCCGCACAAAGTGCCCGCGACACGCCGCAGCGGCGTGCACTCTTCGCGTACTCGATGGTGGGCGGGCTAGAGGGTGAGGGTGCGGTCGACGAGGGGGACGCCGGGGCGGTAGGCGAGGTGCAGGTAGGAGGGCGCGCGCAGCACGACGAGGTCGGCGCGCGCGCCGACACGGAGGTGCCCGACGTCGTCCCGCCGTAGGGCGGCCGCGCCGCCGAGGGTCGCGGCTTGCAGCGCCTCCGCGGGCGTCAGCCCCATCTCGCGCACGGCGAGGGCGATGCAGAACGGCATCGACGAGGTGAACGACGACCCCGGGTTGCAGTCGCTCGCCAGTGCGACGATCGCGCCCGCATCCAGCAGCCGCCGACCCGACGGGTACGGATGCCGGGTCGAGAACTCGACGCCCGGGAGCAGGGTCGCGACGGTCCGGGATGCGGCCAGCCGCTCCACGTCGGCGTCGCTGAGGTAGGTGCCATGGTCGACGCTCGCGGCATCCAGTTCGACGGCCAGCGCGACGCCGTCGCCGGGCCCGAGCTGGGCGGCGTGGAGGCGCACCCCGAGCCCACGGGCGGCGCCCGCCTCCAGGATCCGCCGCGACTGCTCGACGGTGAACGCCCCCGTCTCGCAGAAGACGTCGATCCACCGGGCGTGTGGAGCACAGACGTCGAGCATCGGGCCGGTGACGAGGTCGACGTAGGCGTCCGGCTCCGACGCGTACTCCGGCGGCACCACGTGGGCGCCGAGGAACGTTGTCTCGTCTGTCACCTCGCGCGCGATCCGCAGCAGCCGCTCCTCGTCGGCGATGGTCAGCCCGTAGCCGCTCTTGATCTCGAATGTGGTTGTGCCCTGCGCTCGCAGCTCGGCGACGAAACCCGCCAGACGTGACCGCAGAGCGTCGTCCGACGCCTCCCGCGTCGCCGCGACGGTGGACCGTATGCCGCCCGCGGTATACGGTCGCCCGGCCATCCGGGCCTCGAACTCCGCGGCCCGGTCGCCACCGAAGACGAGGTGCGTGTGCGAATCGACGAACCCCGGGATCACGGCCGCGCCGTCCACATCCAGGACCTCGTCGGCATCCGCCGAAGGCGCCGACGCGGACGGCCCCGTCCACGCAATGCGGCCGTCGACCGCGAGTACGGCAGCGTCCGTGACCAGCCCCAGCTGCCCGGGATGCGCGGGATCGAACGTGACCAGCTCGCCGATCCCCGTGACGAGCGTCGCGCTCATCGGCGGGCGGCGCTCTGCTCGCGCATCGGAATGCGCAGACCGCGCTCCTCCGCGACCTCGACCGCTCGGTCGTAGCCCGCATCCACGTGCCGCATGACTCCGGTGCCCGGGTCGTTGACGAGCACGCGCTCGATCTTCTCCGCGGCGAGGGGCGTGCCGTCCGCGACCACGACCTGGCCGGCGTGGATGCTGCGCCCGATCCCGACGCCGCCGCCGTGATGCAGTGACACCCACGTCGCGCCGGAGGCGGTGTTGAGCAGCGCGTTGAGGAGCGGCCAGTCGGCGATCGCGTCGGAGCCGTCGGCCATCGACTCGGTCTCGCGGTACGGGGACGCGACCGATCCCGAGTCGAGGTGGTCGCGGCCGATGACGACCGGCGCCGAGAGCTCGCCCGAGGCGACCATCTCGTTGAAGCGCAGGCCGGCGAGGTGCCGCTCCTTGTATCCCAGCCAGCAGATCCGCGCGGGCAGGCCCTCGAAGTGGACCTTCTCGCCCGCCTGGGTGATCCAGCGGCGCAGGTGCTCGTCCTCGGGGAACAGCTCGAGCACGGCGCGGTCGGTCGCCGCGATGTCCGCCGGGTCGCCGCTCAGCGCCGCCCAGCGGAACGGGCCCTTGCCCTCGGCGAACAGCGGACGGATGTACGCGGGCACGAAGCCCGGGAAGTCGAACGCACGGTCGTACCCGCCGAGCTGCGCCTCGGTCCGGATCGAGTTGCCGTAGTCGAACACCTCGGCACCGGCGTCCTGGAACCCGACCATGGCCTCCACCTGCGCAGCCATCGAGCGGCGGGCGTCGTCGGTGAAGCGCTCCGGATCGGCGGCCGCGCGCTCCCGCCACGACGCCACTTCGTAGCCGACGGGCAGGTACGAGAGCGGGTCGTGCGCGCTGGTCTGGTCGGTCACGATGTCGATCGGGACGCCGCGGCGCAGCAGCTCCGGGAACACCTCGGCGGCGTTCCCGACGACGCCGACGGAGAGCGCGCGACCCTCATCCTTCGCGAGGACCGCCTGGTACACGGCGTCGTCGAGGTCGTCCGCGAGCACGTCGAGGTAGCCGTGGTCGACGCGGCGCTGCAGACGGGTGCGGTCCACATCCACGATCAGGACGGCGCCGCCGTTCATCGTGACGGCGAGCGGCTGCGCGCCGCCCATGCCGCCGCAGCCGCCGGTCAGGGTGAGGGTGCCGGCGAGCGACCCCTCGAACCTCTTGCGGCCGACCGCGCCGAAGGTCTCGTACGTGCCCTGCAGGATGCCCTGCGAGCCGATGTAGATCCAGGATCCGGCGGTCATCTGGCCGTACATCGTCAGTCCGAGCGCCTCCAGGCGGCGGAACTCAGGCCAGGTCGCCCAGTCACCGACGAGGTTGGAGTTGGCGATCAGCACGCGCGGCGCCCACTCGTGGGTGCGGAACACGCCGACCGGCTTGCCGGACTGTACGAGCAGCGTCTCGTCCGCCTCCAGGTCGCGCAGCGTGGCGACGATCGCGTCGAACGCCTCCCAGCTGCGGGCCGCGCGCCCGGTGCCGCCGTAGACCACCAGGTCGTCGGGCCGCTCGGCGACGTCGGGGTCGAGGTTGTTCATCAGCATCCGCAGGGGCGCCTCGGTCTGCCAGCTCTTGGCGCTGAGTTCCGTGCCGCGCGCTGCGCGAACCGGTCGTGCTCCATCCATCGTTCTGTGGTCCTTTCGTGTCTCCATCGTTTCCTCGGTTCTTCCGGCCCACCACGGCGTGTCGGCGGCATAAGTGAGGAAGCGATGGACGGGGAGGTGGGGTCAGGGGAGGTCGGCGGCGGCGCGCAGGGCGC
>JAEWJG010000340.1 GCA_023386675.1 Actinomycetes bacterium | reverse complement strand
AGGCGCTTCGGGTTGGTGACGAACAGGTCGTCGCCGACGAGCTGCAGCTTCGTGCCCAGCTCGGAGGTGAGGTGCGCCCAGCCGTCCCAGTCGTCCTCGGCCAGCGGGTCCTCGATCGAGACCAGCGGGTAGTTGGCCGCGAGCTCCAGGTAGTAGGCGCTCATCTGCTCGGACGTGCGATCCTGGCCCTCGAAGCGGTAGACGCCGTTCTCGAAGAACTCGGTGGACGCGACGTCGAGGCCGAGCGCGATGTCGCGGCCGACGGTGAAGCCGGCCTTCTCGATCGCCTCGGAGATCAGGTCGAGCGCGGCGCGGTTGTGCTCGAGCTCCGGAGCGAAGCCGCCCTCGTCGCCGAGGCCGGTGTTGAGGCCCTTCGACTTCAGCAGCGACTTGAGCGAGTGGTAGGTCTCGACGCCCCAGCGGAGGCCCTCGGAGTAGGTCTCGGCACCGAGCGGCAGGACCATGAACTCCTGGATGTCGACGCCGGTGTCGGCGTGCGCGCCGCCGTTGATGATGTTCATCATCGGCACCGGGAGGATGTGGGCGTTCGGGCCGCCGACGTAGCGGAACAGCGGCAGGTCGGCGGAGTCGGCCGCGGCGCGGGCGACCGCGAGGCTGACGCCGAGGATGGCGTTCGCGCCGACGCGCTTCTTGTTGTCGGTGCCGTCGAGGTCGATGAGGGCCTCGTCGACGAGACGCTGGTCGGAGGCTTCGAAGCCCTCGATCGCCGGCCCGAGCTCGTCGAGCACCGCGTCGACGGCCTTGAGCACGCCCTTGCCGAGGTAGCGCTCCTTGTCGCCGTCGCGAAGCTCGTAGGCCTCGAAGGCGCCGGTGGACGCACCGGACGGGACGGCGGCGCGGCTGACCGTGCCGTCCTCGAGGAGCACCTCGACCTCGACGGTCGGGTTGCCGCGCGAGTCCAAGATCTCGCGAGCGCCTACAGCTTCGATTGCAGCCACAACTGTCTCCTTGCGTGGTTTTCGTGGGATTCCGAAGTCAGTCTAGTGAGACGGGGGGCGCCGCCGATGCCCTCAACCCAGCGGCTTGACCTCGAGCGCCGACGCGTCGGCGGTGTCGGCGTTCACGAAGGCGAACGAGCGGAACCCGGACGCCGCCGCACGATCGAGCACCGCCTTCAGGTTCTTGGCCCGGCGGTCGAGGCGCACCCGCGACCCGCGAGCGATCAGGTCCGACTTGATCGCGAGGAGCCGGTCGAGCGGCACGGCGGGGTCGTAGACGAGCACGACCGACTCCTGCCCGGCGTCCTCCGGCAGCTCGATGAGGTCGACGACGCGCTCGAAGCCGATCGAGAACCCGGCCGCCGGCACGTCGGTGCCGAGGAACCGCCCGATCATCCCGTCGTAGCGGCCGCCGCCGCCGACCGAGCTCCCCGATCCCGGGTGCGCGATCTCGAAGATGGTGCCGGTGTAGTAGCCCATGCCGCGCACGAGCGTCGGGTCGAAGCGCAGCGAGACGCCAGGGGGCAGCGTGTCGAGCGCGTGCGCCAGCGCCTCGAGATCGGCGACCGCGTCGGTGTCCATGCCCTCCGGCAGGATGCCGGTGATCGCCTCCACGGTCAGCTCGACGCCCCCGTCGGCCAGGTGCGGCTCCAGGTCGTTCAGGATGCCGCCGAGCACCGACGCGGCGTCGGCCCCGCCCTCGGCGAGCTCCGCCACGACACCGGAGGCGCCGATCTTGTCGAGCTTGTCGATCGAGATGAGCACCTGCGGCCAGCGCGTCTCGTCGAACCCGCAGTACTCCAGCAGGCCGTTCAGGATGCGCCGGTCGTTGATCCGGATCGTGCAGTCCTGCAGACCGAGCGCCTCGAGCGCCGCCGCCGTCGCCGTGATCAGCTCGACCTCGGCCAGTTGCGTGCCCTCGCCGATGATGTCGATGTCGCACTGGACGAACTGCCGGTAGCGGCCTTTCTGCGGCCGCTCCGCGCGCCAGACCGGCGCGATCTGGATGCTCCGGAACACCGGAGGCAGCTCCGCGCGGTGCGAGGCGTAGAACCGCGCGAGCGGGACGGTGAGGTCGAAGCGCAGCCCGAGGTCGGACAGGCTCAGCACATCCCCGGTCTCGATCGCGGCCGCGAGGTCGTCCCCGTCGAGCCCGCGCTTCAGGATGCTGAACGACAGCTTCTCGTTGTCGCCGCCGAGGCCGGAGTGCAGCCGCTCGACGTCCTCGACCACGGGGGTCTCGATCTCGTCGAAGCCGTGGGCGGCGAAGCTGCGCCGGATCACGCCGAGCGCATGCTCGCGACGCGCCTTCTCGGCGGGGAGGAAGTCGCGCATGCCGCGGGGCGGGGTGATCGGTGAGGCCATGCGTCGATTCTTCCATGAAGCGGCGGACACCTCCCGGGGGGATGGCGGCCGGCGCATCCGCAGCGCTACCCTTGCCGCGTTGCCACCCTGAGGTCGCGGAGGAACGCGGCTCGGTGGTGTCCTCGGCACGAGGACCTGGCATGAGTCGCATCCGTCCGACCACGGCGCTTGCTCGCTGCCAGACAGAGGTCGACAACGCGTCCGCCGGAGCCCAGGAGCGCGCCTGATCAGGACGCCTCACCCGAATGGCGAACGGACGCCGGGCGGACGCGCTGCCGACCATCCTCTCCAGGGTGGGACGGTGAACGCACGTTGACGTCAACGGAGATTAGGTTAGGCTTGCCTAAACAAACCGCCCCTTCCCGAGGAGAACCATGCTCCCTGCGCCCAGCGCCGCTCACCGCCGCTCCCGCTTCGCCCTCATCGCCTCCGCGGTCGTCGCCTCCGCCGCCCTCGTGCTCACCGGCTGCAGCGCCGGGGGCGCAGGCTCCGAGGCCACCTCGGCCGGAGACGCCGGCGCCTTCCCTGTCACCGTGAAGAGCGCGCTCGGCAGCACGACGATCGAGAAGAAGCCGACGCGCATCGCGACCTGGGGATGGGGTGCTCAGGACATCGTGCTCGCGCTCGGGATCGTGCCGGTCGCCATGCCCGTCTTCGCCTACGGCGGCACCGCTGACGGCGTGCTGCCGTGGGATGCGGACCGGATCAAGGAGCTGAAGGGCACGACCCCGAAGCTGCTCGATGCCGCGTCAGGCGAGGTGCCGTTCGAACAGGTCGTCGCGGCGAAGCCCGACGTCATCCTGGCCCCGTACTCGGGCCTGACCCAGACGGAGTTCGACACCCTCAACAAGGTCGCACCGGTCGTCGCCTACCCGGACAAGCCGTGGTCGACGAGCTGGCGCGACCAGACCGCCATCGTCGGGAAGGCCCTCGGGCTGACGAAGGAGACGGACGCGCTGGTGGCGAAGACCGAGAAGAAGGTCGACGACCTCGCCGCGAAGTACGCGGTGCTGAAGGACAAGACCTTCTTCTACGCCGCCGCGAACGAGCCCGGCAAGCTCAACGTGTACCGGGCCGACGACCCCCGGGTCCAGCTGCTGAACGACCTGGGTCTGAAGAACTCCCCCAGCATCGCCGGGCTCGACGGCTCGAAGGGCGACGGCAGCTTCTTCTACCAGCTGAGCTACGAGAACCTCTCGAAGATCGACACCGACCTGCTTGTCATGTACTTCGAGAACCAGTCCGCGGTCGACGCCTTCACCTCGGACCCGCTGGTCGCCGCGATGCCCGCGATCAAGGAGGGCCGCTTCGCCCCGATCGTCGGCAGGTCGTTCGTCGCGGCGACGAGCGCGCCGAGCGTGCTCAGCATCCCGTGGATGCTCGACCGCTACGTGCCCCAGCTGGCCGCGGCCGCCGACAAGGTGAAGTAGGCGGATGCCCGCGAGCGTCGTCTCCGCCGATGCGGAGCGTGAGGGTGCCGGGCGCACCGGGACCGGCAGCACGCCGTCCGCGGTCGCCCGGCGCCGTCAGCGTCTGCTCACGGGGTTCGTCGCCGCCTCCGTCGTGCTGCTGGCGCTGTGCGTCCTCAGCCTGATGGTCGGCGCGCGGACCATCGCGCCGGCCGACGTGCTGCACGCGATCCTGCACTACTCCCGCACGGACCCGGACTCCCTGGTGGTCGTGGACAGCCGCCTCCCCCGCACCCTGCTCGGGATCGCCGCGGGTCTCGGACTCGGTCTCGCCGGGACCGTCATGCAGGGCCTGTCGCGCAACCCGCTGGCCGACCCCGGCATCCTGGGCGTCAACTTCGGCGCATCGCTCGCCGTCGTCGTCGCGATCGCCTTCCTCGGCGTGACCTCGCCCTCCGGGTACCTCTGGTTCGCGTTCGCGGGTGCGGCCCTCGCCTCCGCCCTGGTCTACGCCGTGTCGTCGCTCGGACGAGAGGGCGCGACCCCGGTCAAGCTCGCGATCGCCGGCGCTGCGGTCTCGGCCGCGCTCGGCTCCCTGATCACCGCGGTGGAGCTGACCAGCCGCGTCTCGCTGGACCAGATGCGGTTCTGGCAGGTCGGCTCGCTCGCCGGGCGCGGCTTCGGCGTGCTCTGGCAGGTGCTGCCCACTTTGACCGTCGGCGCGATCATCGCTCTCGTGCTCGGGAGGCTGCTCAACGGCCTCGCGCTCGGTGACGACGTCGCGCGCGGGCTCGGACAGCGGGTCGGCCTGACCCGCGCGCTGTGCGGGGTCGCGATCGTGCTGCTCTGCGGCTCCGCGACCGCGGCGGTCGGGCCGATCGCGTTCGCCGGCCTGATCGTCCCGCACATCGCCCGCCGCGTCGTCGGCGCCGACTACCGCTGGATCCTCGCCTACTCCGCGCTGCTCGCGCCCTCGCTCCTGCTGGCGTGCGACATCCTGGGTCGTGTCGTCGCTCCCCCGGGCGAGCTGCAGGTCGGTGTCGTGCTCGCCTTCGTCGGTGCGCCCGTCTTCATCGCGCTGGTGCGCCGCCGCCGGATGGTGAGCCTGTGACCGCGCAGGACACGTCGGCGCACACCACGGCCGCGACGATCGCCGCCGTCCGCTCCGACCGCCGGCGCGGCCGCACCCGGGC
>JAEWJG010000312.1 GCA_023386675.1 Actinomycetes bacterium | reverse complement strand
CGGCCGCGACGTGCGGGCCGGCATCTTCGACCAGGTGCAGCGGCTCTCCGCGCGGGAGGTCGGGCAGTTCGGCGCGCCGTCGCTGATCACCCGCACCACCAACGACATCCAGCAGGTCCAGATGCTGGTGCTGATGACGTTCACGCTGATGGTGTCCGCGCCGATCATGTGCGTCGGCGGCATCATCCTCGCCCTCGTCCAGGACGTGCCGCTCTCGGCGCTGCTGCTGGTCGTCGTGCCGATCCTGATCGGGGTCATCTCCGTCATCGTCGTGCGGATGCGGCCGCTGTTCCGCCTCATGCAGGAGCGCATCGACCTGGTCAACCGGGTCATCCGCGAGCAGATCAGCGGCATCCGGGTCATCCGCGCCTTCGTCCGCGACGAGCACGAGCGGGTCCGCTTCGCCAAGACCAACGGCGACCTGCGCGACGTGTCGCTGGCCGTCGGCCGCCTGATGTCGCTGATGTTCCCGACCGTCATGCTGGTCGTCAACGCCTCCAGCATTCTCGTGCTCTGGTTCGGCGCGCACCGCATCGACAGCGGCGGCATGCAGATCGGGGCGCTCACGGCGTTCCTGAGCTACCTCATGCAGATCCTGATGGCGGTCATGATGGCCACGTTCATGTTCGTCATGATCCCCCGGGCCGAGGTGTGCGCCGAGCGCATCCAGGAGGTGCTGACGACCGAGTCCAGCGTCGCGCCGCCGGCGAAGGCGGTCACCGACCTGCCCCGCCACGGCGAGCTGGAGCTGCGCGGCGTCGAGTTCCGCTACCCGGGCGCGGAGGCGCCCGTCATCAGCGGCATCGACCTCACCGCCCGGCCCGGCGAGACGACCGCCATCATCGGCAGCACCGGCGCCGGCAAGACCACCCTGCTCAACCTGGTGCCCCGGTTGATGGACGCCACCGCCGGCACCGTCCTGGTCGACGGCGTCGACGTGCGCGACATCGACCCGGCGCTGCTGTCGGCGACGGTGAGCATGGTGCCGCAGAAGCCGTACCTGTTCTCCGGCACCGTCGCGTCCAACCTGCGCTACGGCCGGCCCGACGCGACCGACGCCGAGCTGTGGCGGGCCCTGGAGGTCGCGCAGGCCGCGGACTTCGTGCGGGCCATGCCCGAGGCCCTCGACGCGCCGATCGCGCAGGGCGGCACCAACGTCTCCGGCGGGCAGCGGCAGCGCCTGGCGATCGCCAGGACGCTCGTCGCCCGGCCCGAGGTGTATCTCTTCGACGACTCGTTCTCCGCCCTGGACTACGCGACCGACGCCGCGCTGCGCGACGCGCTGCGCGCCGAGATCGCCGACGCGACCGTGGTCATCGTCGCGCAGCGGGTCAGCACGATCCGCGACGCGCAGACCATCGTCGTGCTCGACGAGGGCCGCGTGGTCGGCACAGGCACCCACACCGAGCTGATGGACACCAACGCGACCTACCGCGAGATCGTGCTGTCCCAGCTCACCGAGCAGGAGGCAGTGGCATGACCGGCACGGAGCGCAGCGGAGGTGGCGTCATGACCGGCACGGAGCGTAGCGGAGGGCCGGGCATCATGGGCGCAGTTTCGAGGTCAGGGCGGCGCCGGAGCGCAGCGGAGGTGACGTCATGACCGGGCCGGGGAGACCTGCTGGCGGTGGTGCACGGCCGGCGCCGCCCGCGTTCGGGCCGGGCAGGATGATGATGGGGGCCGGCGGGCCGCCGGCGAAGCTCGAGGACTTCAAGGGCTCCACCAAGCGGCTGCTGCGCATGCTCGCCCCTGACCGGCTGCTGGTCGCGGCCGTGCTGGTGTTCGGCATCGGCAGCGTCGTGCTGTCCGTCATCGGCCCGAAGCTGCTCGGCAAGGCCACCGACGTCATCTTCGAGGGCATCGTCGGCCGGGAGCTGCCGGCCGGCGTCAGCAAGGACGCCGCGGTCGCCGCGGCCCGGGCCAACGGCCAGGACCGCTACGCCGACATGCTCGCCGCGATGGACCACGTCGTGCCCGGGCGCGGCATCGACTTCGAGCGCCTCGAACGGGTCCTGCTGTGGGTCGCCGTCATCTACCTCGCCGCCTGGATCCTCGGGCTGCTGCAGGCCCGGCTCACCACCGTCGTCGTGCAGCGCACCGTGTACCGGCTGCGCGAGCAGGTCTCGGCGAAGCTGTCCCGGTTGCCGCTGAGCTACTTCGACCAGCAGCCGCGCGGCGAGGTCCTCAGCCGCGCCACCAACGACACCGACAACATCGCGATGACGCTGCAGCAGTCGCTGAGCATGCTGCTCACGTCCTTGCTGACGATCGTCGCGGTGCTCGGCGTGATGTTCTGGATCTCGCCGCTGCTGGCGATCATCGCCCTGGTCACCGTGCCGGTGTCGGTGTGGATCACGACCCGCATCGGCAAGCGGTCCCAGCCGCAGTTCGTCCGGCAGTGGGCGACCACCGGCAAGCTCAACGGCCACATCGAGGAGATGTTCACCGGGCACTCCGTAGTGAAGATCTTCGGCCGGCAGGCGGAGGCGGCGAAGACGTTCGAGGAGCACAACGAGGCGCTGTACACCGCGTCGTTCCGGGCCCAGTTCATCTCCGGGCTCATCCAGCCGGCGATGATGTTCATCGGCAACCTCAACTATGTGCTCGTCGCCGTCGTCGGTGGCCTGCGGGTGGCGTCGGGGTCGCTGTCGCTCGGTGACGTGCAGGCGTTCATCCAGTACTCCCGCCAGTTCAGCCAGCCGCTGACGCAGGTCGCGAGCATGGCCAACCTGGTGCAGTCCGGGGTCGCGTCCGCGGAGCGGGTCTTCCAGCTCCTCGACGCCGCCGAGCAGTCGCCGGACCCGGTCAAGCCGGCCCGGCCCGCCCAGGTGCGGGGCAAGGTCACCTTCGAGGGGGTGTCGTTCCGGTACAAGCCGGACGAGCCGCTCATCGAGGACCTCACCCTCACCGTCGAGCCCGGGCAGACGGTCGCGATCGTCGGCCCGACCGGCGCCGGCAAGACCACCCTGGTCAACCTGGTCATGCGCTTCTACGACCTGACCGCGGGCCGGATCCTGCTCGACGACGTCGACATCGCCACGATGACCCGCGACGAGCTGCGCGAACAGATCGGCATGGTCCTGCAGGACACGTGGCTGTTCCAGGGCACGATCGCGGAGAACCTCGCCTACGGCGCCGACCACCCGACCCGGGACAAGATCGTCGCCGCGGCCGAGACGGCGCACGCCGACCGGTTCGTGCGGACCCTGCCCGAGGGCTACGACACCGTCATCGACGAGGAGGGCGCCGGCGTCTCGGCCGGGGAGAAGCAGCTCATCACGATCGCCCGGGCGTTCCTGGCCGAGCCGACGATCCTCATCCTCGACGAGGCGACCAGCTCCGTCGACACCCGCACCGAGGTCCTCATCCAGCGCGCGATGAGCACCCTGCGCGCGGGCCGGACGAGCTTCGTCATCGCGCACCGCCTCTCCACGATCCGCGACGCCGACCTGATCCTCGTCATGGAGCACGGCTCGATCGTCGAGCAGGGCACCCACGCGTCGCTGCTGGCTTCGGGCGGTGCGTACGCGAGGCTGTACTCCGCCCAGTTCGCCGCCGCGGCCGTCGAGGTCGACTGACCCCGCGGTCGCGTCGCCAGCCGCCCCGCCCCGTGCCGGGACTCCTCGGCACGGGGCGGTTCCGCGCCAGGGCGGCGCGTGGGGTTTTGTTCGCGGGTCCGGGCGCCACCGCCGGCCGCAAGGCCGGGCCTCTCACCGTTTCGTGCCGCCCGCCGTCCCGGCACTACCCGGTGGATGGCTGTGCACCGGCGGACAGGGATCCACCGGGTAGCAGGGATCCACCGGGTTGTACCCGCTCTCGGCCTGAGCGCGGAGCCGTCGCTCGTGATGACGGTCGGGGTCCACGGAGCGTGGCGCAACGCCGCGGTGCCCGGCGATGGTCGACGGGTGGCGCCTGGCTCACCGGCAGGGGCTTGAGCAGCGCGTTCGTGGTCCGGCACCGGGGGTGCGCCGGGGTGTGGAAAAACGTGGCGGAAAAATTCTGGGCGTGTGTCGATCGGTCGCTGGGTCGTTCGACCTTGAGGTGAAAGGGTCGAGCAGCGGCCCCGGGGAACGAGGAGAACGACGATGGCGAAGTACATGCTCATCATGCGCGGCACCGACGAGACGATGGCCGCGATGATGTCGACGCCGTTCGAGCAGATGCTCGAGACGGTCGGCCGGTTCAACGAGGAGCTGATCCGGGCCGGGGTGCTCGTCGCGGCCGAAGGGCTCGACGACCCGTCGACGGGTGTGGTGGTGCGGTTCGACGGCGAGACGCCAGTGGTGACCGACGGGCCGTACGGGGAGACGAAGGAGCTGTTCGGCGGCTTCTACCTGCTCGAGGTCGCCTCGAAGGAGGAGGCCGTCGAGTGGGCCAAGCGGCTCCCCGCGGTCCCCGGCTCGGCGGTCGAGGTCCGGCGGGTGCCGGAGATCGGCGAGTTCCCGCAGGACAACGAGTGGATCG
>JAEWJG010000036.1 GCA_023386675.1 Actinomycetes bacterium | reverse complement strand
GATCAGCTCCGGGGCGTGCACCGCCGGCTGAACACCCTCGCCCGCTGGGGTCGGCCATGGTTGGCTGGTGGCATGAAGGCTGTCACCTACTCCACCACCGGCGACTCCAGCGTCCTCGCCCTCGGCGAGCGCGAGGAGCCGCACCCCGGCCCGGGCGAGGTGCGCGTGCGCATCCACGTCTCCGGTGTCAACCCGACCGACTGGAAGGCCCGGGCAGGCAGCGGCTCGAAGCAGCTGCCGCGGCCGCAGGTGCCGAACCAGGACGGCGCGGGCGTCGTCGACGAGGTCGGTGAGGGCGTCACCGCCTTCGCGCCGGGCGACCGCGTGTGGGTGTGGGACGCCGCCTACCAGCGTCCGGACGGCACCGCACAGGAGTTCGCCGTACTCCCGGAGCGGCTGGTCGTCCCACTGCCCGACGACGTCACGTTCGACGAGGGCGCGTCCTTCGGCATCCCCGCGCTCACCGCGCACCGGGCCCTCACCTCGTACGAGCATGCGCCCGCCGAGCTCGCCCCTGGATCGCTCGAGGGTCGCACGGTGCTGGTCGCGGGAGGCGCCGGCGCGGTCGGCCACGCGGCCATCCAGCTCGCGGTGTGGGCGGGCGCGACCGTGATCGCGACCGTCAGCAGCCACGACAAGGCGGAACTCGCCCGGGCGGCGGGCGCGCATCACGTCGTCGATTACACCGAACCGGACACCGCGGAGGCGATCGGTGCGCTCGCTCCGCGCGGCGTGGACATCGTGGTCGAGGTGAACGTGATCGCCAACGCCGAACTGGACGTCAAGGTGACCGCCGCGAACGCGACGATCGCGAGCTATGCCGACACGCCCGGCGCCTCGTCGGTCACGATCCCCGTGCGGCCGAGCATGTCGAAGAACTTGCGCTGGCAGTTCGTGCTCACCTACACGGTGGCACCGGAGACCAAGGACGCGGCCGTGCGGGCGGTGGCCGCAGCGGCGGCGGACGGCGCCCTGCGCGTCGGGGCCGAGCACGGTCTCCCGATCACCCGCTTCCCCCTGGCCGAGACCGCGGCGGCCCACGACGCCGTCGAGAACGGCGTCGTGGGCAAGGTGCTCATCGACGTCGCTTGATCTCCTGCACGACCAGGGCGACGACGGAGGCGATTGCGATCGCGGCCGAGTAGCCGAGCGCGGTCGGGAGCAGGCCGATCGCGCCGATCAGCTCGCCCGCCACCAGCGCGGGGACGCCGTAGGCCAGGTAGCTGACCAGGAACACGCCCGCGAACAGTTCGGCGCGCTGGTCGTTCGGTGCGAGCGGAGCCAGGATGCGGAGCATCGCCGAGAAGCCGGCGCCGAATCCGCCGCCGGCGATCGTGGCGCCCGCGAACAGCAGCGGGAGGACAGCGCCGGCGATCCCGACGGCCGCCACGGCGACGCCCAGGAGGATCGCCGCCATCGCCCACACCACGGTGGTCCGGGCGACGGCGCGGGTCAGTGCCAGCCCGGCGACCGCGCCGACGGCGGGCGGCACGGCGACGATCGCGCCGTTGAGAAGCCCGCTGTCGAGGTGGAAGACGCCGTGCAGGATGGACGGCGACAGCCCGATGAACAGGCCCGCGAGCATCCACGTCGCGAGGAAGAGCGGGATGGCGCCGACGAACTCGCGCCGGGCGTCGCGCGGGATGAGCAGGCGCGGGATGAGCGACCGCACGGCACCGGGGCGACGCTTCACCGTCTCGGGCGACGCGACGATCACCAGGATGCCGGCCGCGAACAGCACAGCCAGCGTGACGAACACCAGGGTGGTCGGGTTCGGCACGAACTGGACCGCGAGTCCCGTGAGGAACGCGCCGATCGCGATGCCGGCGACCGGGGCGGTGCTTCCGATGGTCGCGCCGAGCTTCTTCTGGCGCTCGGGCGCCAGCTCGACGAGTGCCGCCGTGAACGTGCTCATGGCCGCGCCGGTCGCGACTCCCTGCACGGCGCGCGCACCGATGATCCAGCCGATGTCCGGAGCGAAGAGGAACACCAGCATCGCAACGACCTGCAATGCCAGCGCCCCGATGAGGACGGGACGCCGGCCGATGTGGTCGGACAGCGATCCCGCGATGAGGAGGGTGATCAGCAGCGTGACCGCATAGATGGCGAAGGCCACGGTCAGCAGCCACGGCTGGAAGCCCCACTCCTGCTGGTACAGCACGAAGAGCGGGCTGGGAGCGCCGACGGCGAGCGCGACGGCGAGGAAGGTGAGGGCGGTTCCGGCGAAGGCGGCCGCCGGGCGCAGCCGGAGGCCGCGGCTGCGGCGGCTGCTCATCGGCCGGACGGCGAGGATGCCGCCGGTGCGGGGCTCGGCTGTAGTCATGTCGACTCCTTAAAGCAATTTTGATTGCTTTTGTGAGCATAGAGGCGCGCTCAGGAAAAAGCAACAATATTTGCGTTAAGCTATTCCCATGGATACGACGACCACACCGGCCAAGCGCACGGGCGGACGCAGCGCCGCGGTCATCCACAACGTGCGCACGGCCGTCGAGGAGCTCGTCGAGGAGAAGGGCCAGGAGAAGGTCACCGTCCCGATGATCGCCGAGCGCGCCGGCGTCAATCCGACCAGCATCTACCGCCGGTGGGGCGACCTCCCGACCCTGATCAACGACATCGCGACCTACCGGCTCGACCCCGAGCGTCCGCTGCCGGAGGGCGGCGACCTGCGCAGCGACCTCACCGAATGGACGCGCGAGATCGTCGAGCACTACCGCAAGCCGGTCAACGCGGCCCTGCTCCGGGGCGGCGCCTCTGCCGCGGGTGAGCAGCAGTCGTACTGCCTGCGCAACCGCCGCGTCGAGGCCAACCTGCTGCTCGACCGCTACCCGGACTCCGGAGTGACGGCCGACGACATCCTCGACATCGTGATCGCGCCGGTGATCTACCGCGTGATCTTCCTTCCCTGGACGCTGGACGACTCCACCGCCGAACACCTCGTCGCCCGGCTGTTTCGATGACCCTGCCCTGAGCCGGTATCGTCGGGAGGCGATGCGCCAGGAACGGACCAGCGAGGAACGCGCCGCGGCCCGCTCCGGCTGGGCCGTCGGCATCGCGACTGCGCTCTACGGGATCTCGTTCGGCGCCCTCGCCACGGCCTCGGGGCTCGACGTCTGGCAGGCATGCGTCCTGAGCCTGGTCATGTTCAGCGGCGGCTCGCAGTTCGCCCTCATCGGCGTGCTCGCCGCGGGCGGAGCCGCGGCCGGCGGGACGGCGATCGCGAGCGCTGCGCTGCTCGGCGTGCGCAACTCGTTCTACGCGCTGCGCCTGTCCCGGATCATCGGACCGGGGTTCTGGCGCCGGGCGGGCGCGACGCAGCTCACCATCGACGAGTCGACAGCCGTCGCGACGGCCCAGACCGAGCCGCGTGCCCAGCGGATCGGTTTCTGGGTGACGGGCCTGGTCGTCTTCATCGGCTGGAACATCATGACCCTGGCCGGCGCCCTGCTCGGCAACCTCATCGGCGACGTCAAGGCGTACGGGCTGGATGCTGCGGCGGCGGCCGCCTTCCTCGGCCTGCTGTGGCCCCGGCTCAAGGCGCGGCAGACGCAGGCGGTCGCGGTCGCCGGCGGCTTCGTCGCGACACTGCTGACGCCGTTCCTCATGCCAGGGCTCCCCGTGCTCGCGGCCGCGCTGGTCGCGGTCGTCCTCGGCGTGCTCAACGTCTTCGGCCGCCGGGACGACCCTCCGCATCCCGAGGCGATACCGATGGAGCGGGAGGTGGAACCGTGACCACGTGGAACGTCATCCTGCTCGCCTCGATCGCCGTGCTCGGGCTCAAGGCGGTCGGCTGGATGGTGCCGCCCAAGGCGCTCGACCATCCCACCGTCGCCCGGGTCAGCGACCTGCTGACCGCCGCGCTGCTGGCGGCACTGATCTGCGTGCAGACGCTGGGCGCAGGACAGTCGCTGCAGCTGGATGCGCGTCTCCCCGCCGTCGCGATCGCGGCCGGGCTCTACGCGTTGCGGGTGCCGTTCATCGTCGTGGTGCCGGCGGCCGCCGTGGTCGCGGCGCTCATCCGCCTCGTCACCTGATCGCCTTCAGCGAACCGCATCCTCCACGGACGCGGCCGGAGCGACACTGATGCCATGAACGAGGACGAAGTGGACGACCGGGCGGCGCTCGACGCGTACTCCGCCGCCGTCGTGCGCGTCGCGGAGACGGTGCTGCCCTCGGTCGCGGCCGTGTCGGTCCGCACGCGCTCCGGCGCCGGAGCGGGCAGCGCGTCGGTCATCAGTGCCGACGGGCACCTGCTCACCAGCGCGCACGTGGTCGCGGGGGCGACCGCCACCGAGCTCGCCTTCGCCGACGGCACCGCGGTCGACGCCGAGGTGGTCGGTACCGATCCGCTCTCCGACCTCGCCGTGCTCCGCGCACGCGGCGCCACTCCCCCGCCGCTGCGCCTGGGCGACGCCGCACGCCTCCGCGTCGGGCAGCTCGTCGTGGCCCTCGGGAACCCGCTGGGCCTCGCGGGAAGCGTGACCGCGGGCATCGTCTCGGCGCTGGGCCGCTCGCTGCCGACGGCGTCCGGTCGCGGCCTCGCCGAGGTCATCCAGACCGCCGCGGCGCGGCACC
>JAEWJG010000283.1 GCA_023386675.1 Actinomycetes bacterium | reverse complement strand
CTCTTGGTGCAGGCGTTCGCCTGGCCTGCGGTGTTCTGGGTGAACCTGCCTCTCGCGGCGGCCCTGCTCTCTGGGATCGCGCTGACGGTCCGGCCGCGCCAGGAGCCGACCGAGCGCGTGCCGCTGGACCTGCCGGGTGCCGCGCTGCTGATCCTGGCGATCATGGCGGTGATCGTGGGAGCGGCATGGCTCGAGCAGCCGTCGACCCTGTTCCTGGGCATCGGAGCAGTGGCTGCCGGGCTGGCGCTGACCGCGGGTCTCGTCATCCGGCTGCGAACTGCGCGCGCCCCGCTCCTCCCGGCCGCCGCCTGCCGGTCGCGCCCGCTCCGCCACGGCACGGCGCTGTCCTTCGTCAACACGGCGACGACCAGCTCCGCCGCGGTGCTGGCGACGCTGTTCCTCCAGGAGCGCCTGGGCCTGGACCCCGTCGCGACCGGGCTGACGCTGATGGCGTTGAGCGTCGCGGTCATCCTGACCTCCACGACGACCCGTCGGCTGCTCGCCCGGCTCAGCGCCTACGGGGTCAGCGGGATCGGCATCGGCCTCATCGCGCTCGGCTGCCTACTGCTCGCGCTCACCGTCGGGACGTGGTGGGGCGTCCTCGTCGGCGTGACGCTCGCGGGCGCGGGGCTCGGCCTCTCGTCGGTCGCCGCGACGACCATCGGAACCGCGGTTCCGGACGAGCTCGCGGGCAGCGCCAGCGGCATCCTCAACACCGGCGCCCAGCTGGGCACGGCACTCGGCACCTCGGCGGTCGTCCTGGTGGCTTCGGTCGCCGGTGTGGGGGCCGGCTGGCTGTCCGCCGCCGCGATCGCCGCGACGACGGCCGTCTGGTGCCTGCTCCCGGTGCGGGAGCGCGAGCTCACCGGATCCGGATCGACAGGCAGGTGACGCAGCCCTCGAGCTTCTCGAACTCCGAGATGTCGACCTGGACGACGGTGTAGCCGAGGCTCTCGACCAGCGCGACCGACTGCGGTGCCGACGAGGACATGAGCACCGTGTCGTCCGACAGGACGACGACGGCGGTGCCGTGCGCCTCCGGGACGGGCAGGAAGCGCTCGAAGAGGCGCGGCTCGTCCACGATCGGCTCGTAGCCGATGACCGTGCCGTCGGGCAGCGCGGTGACCGCGGTCTTCAGGTGCAGCGCCTTCGTCATCGGCACGGCGACGACCGTGTAGCCGAGCGGCGCGACGATCGCGCGCAGCTGGCGGATTCCCTCCGGGTTGGTCCGGCCGCCCTGGCCGACGTACACCGTCGAGCCGATCTTCAGGACGTCGCCGCCCTCGAGTGTGCCGGGAGCCTGAATGCGCTCGAGACGGAGCCCCTGGGCCCGCAGCGCCGCCTCGGTGCCGGCCGGCTCGGCCTGGCGCGACTCGGCGCCGGGAAGCGTGATGACCGCGGTGTCGCCGAAGACGACGGCGGTGTCCTCGACGAAGACGGAGTCGGCGAGGCGGTCGGCGCTGGCGACCTCGACGGTCTGCCAGCCGGCCTCGGAGAGAGCGGCGACGTAGGCGTCCCACTGCTTGTCGGCGAGGTCCGTGTCCACCGCCTCGCGGTCGATGTGCGTGACGAGGCCCTCGGCCAGGTTGGCGGCCGGGATGCGGACAAGGGCGATACGGCGCTCGGTGCGCTCCCCGCCTTCGATCGTCCGGTAGACGGCGTAGCCGGCGGTCGGGAACGCGATGGCGACGGAGAGCCAGAAGGGCAGGTTGATGCCGATGATCGACCCGAAGAGCTGACCCCATGCAGCGCCGGACAGCGCGACGTTGAGGGTCGTGAACAGGATCAAGGTGCCGAGCACCGTGCTCACCAGGGCGAGCACGATGCCCGACACCACCGCGATCCACCGCCGGTCGAACGCGCCGAGCAGCGCTGCGGCGAAGCCGAGCACCAGGGCGACCAGGGCGTTCCATCCCACGTACGGCGTCGTGGTGGCGAGCGCCGCCGAGTTGAGCTGGCTCGCCACCAGGATCACGAACGTCGAGGCGACGAACGCGATCGCGGCGACGGCGACAGCGGCGGAGATGGATGCGGCGAGCCTGCGGCCCCAGGAAGACGTCATGGGGTCAAAGCTAGCGGAGCGGTGCTATGCGTTCGCTGGCTCCCGCAGCCGCCCGAGGGCCAGCTCGTCCGCGGCCTGCAGCGTCGTGACGCCGTGCTCGTCGGCGGCGCGGAAGATCTCGGCGACCGTGTCGCCGATCCGCTCCACCCGCTGTTGCGTGGCCTCTGCCGTGACACCCGGCTCGGACATCATGTCGAGGAAGATCACGCCACCCGCATTGACGACGAAGTCGGGCGCCCAGAGGATGCCGCGCGCCGCCAGCCGTTCGGCTCCGGAACGCTCGGCCAGCTGGTTGTTGGCGGGTCCGACGACCGCGGCGACCCGCAGCTCGTCGATCACGCGGTCGGTCAGCACGCCGCCGACGCCGGCCGGGACGAACAGGTCGCCCTCGACGCGGTGTGCCTCCTCCGGCTCGACCCAGGTCGCGCCGAGGGCGTCGGCCAGCGCGCGCTTGGCCGGGTTGACGTCCGTGACGGTCAGCACGGCGCCTTCGCCGGCGAGGCGCATGGCGATGATGGAGCCCACGTGGCCGAGCCCGAGCACGGTGA
Organism: Actinomycetes bacterium; assembly: GCA_023386675.1. GTDB lineage: Bacteria > Actinomycetota > Actinomycetes > Actinomycetales > Microbacteriaceae > Leifsonia. The sequence continues at coordinate 2,923 of JAEWJG010000283.1, read as the reverse complement.
CGCGTCGACTCGCGACGGAACGGCTGCCGAAAGCGCGCTCCAGCGTGGCGAGCAGCCCGGCGTAGACGCCGGCCGCTGTCGCGTCGCTCGGCTCCCCGACGCCGCCCTCCGACGGCGGGAGGCCGCAGACGTGCGCGGTGCGGGAGGCGACGACGGACATGTCCTCGGCGCTCGTTCCGACGTCCTCGGCGGTCATGTACATGCCGCCCAGCGTCTCGACCGCGTCGCCGAGGTCGAGCATGGCCTCGTACCGTTCGGTCGGGGTCAGCACCGTGCCGCGCGGCACGTAGACGACCGCCTTGCCGCCTCCGCGGTTGAGGCCGGCGGCGGAGTTCTTCATCGTCATGCCCTCGGCGAGGCGCAGCGAGTCGGCCACCGCCTCCTGCCAGGAGTCGTACGTCCAGACGCGGCAGCCGCCGAGGGCGGGGCCGAGGACGGTGGAGTGGACCGCAATGCTGATGGTGAGGCCGCTCCGCCTCCCCTTCACGACGTGCAGTGTTTCGTGCGGCAGGTCTGCGGGCAGGACGGACATCGGTGTCTCCTCGTGGGATCGCGGTGAAAAATGGTTCAGCGGTCTTGTGGACCGCCGTCCATTCTCCCCTGCCGCCGACGCGGAAGCAACGGCGTCCGCACCTCAGTGGAAGAAGTGCCGCTCCCCGGTGAAGTACATCGTCACGCCGGCCGCCTTCGCCGCCTCGACGACCTCCTCGTCGCGGATGCTGCCGCCCGGCTGCACGATCGCCCGCACGCCCGCGTCGATCAGGATCTGAGCGCCGTCGGCGAACGGGAAGAACGCGTCCGACGCCGCGACCGAGCCGCGTGCCCGGTCCCCAGCCCGCGTCACCGCGAGGTGGCACGAGTCGACGCGGTTGACCTGGCCCATGCCGACGCCGACCGAGGCGCCGTCGTGCGCCAGCAGGATGGCGTTCGACTTGACGGCACGGCACGCCTTCCAGGCGAACTCGAGGTCGGCGCGGGTGGCGTCGTCCGCCTCCTCGCCCGCGACGAGCCTCCATCCTTCGCTCGAGAAGTCCGTGAACCGGTCGGTGTCCTGCACCAGCACGCCGCCGGAGATCTGCCGGAACTCGGTCAGCGCACGCGCGTAGCCGTCGGGGAGCTGCAGGATGCGGAGGTTCTTCTTGGTCTGTAGCAATTCCAGCGCCTCCGGCTCGAACGCCGGAGCGATCAGCACCTCGGTGAAGATGCCCTTCACCGTCTCGGCCATCGCCAGGGTGACGGTACGGTTGGCGGCGATCACACCGCCGTAGGCGGACACGGGGTCGCACTCGTGCGCCTTGCGATGCGCCTCGGCGATGTCGTCCGCGACCGCGATCCCGCAGGGGTTCGCGTGCTTGATGATCGCGACGGCCGGCTGATCGAAGTCGTAGGCGCTGCGCAGGGCGGCGTCCGCGTCCACGTAGTTGTTGTACGACATCTCCTTGCCGCCGAGCTGCGTCGCCTGGGCGATTCCGTGCCCGGTCGGGTCGGCATACAGCGCTGCCGCCTGGTGCGAGTTCTCGCCGTAGCGGAGGGTCTGCGCGAGCTCCGCGCGCGCCTCCCAGCGCTCCGGGAAGTCATCGGTGGACGGCGCCTCACCCGCGAACCACGCGGCGACCGCGCCGTCGTACGACGCGGTGTGGGCGAACGCCTTCGCGGCGAGCGCGCGGCGCTGGTCGAAGGTCGTCCCACCGGCGGCCACTGCGTCGATCACCTCGGCGTAGTCGTCCGGCGACACGACGATCGCGACGTTCGCATGGTTCTTCGCGGAGGCACGCACCATCGCCGGACCGCCGATGTCGATCTGCTCCACGACGTCGTTGCCGACCGCTCCGGAGGCGACCGTCTCGACGAACGGGTACAGGTTCACCACCACGAGCTCGAACGGCTCGATGTCGAGGTCCTTCAACTGCTCCTCGTGCGACGCCAGCCGCAGGTCGGCGAGCAGCCCGGAGTGGATGGCCGGGTGCAGCGTCTTGACCCGGCCGTCGAGCGACTCGGGGAAGCCGGTGACGCTCGCCACATCCGTCACCGCGTGACCGGCGTCCCGGATCGTCTGCGCCGTCGAGCCGGTCGACACGAGCTCGACGCCCGCCGCGGCGAGCGCCGCAGCCAGGTCGAGCAGGCCGGACTTGTCGCTGACCGAGATCAGCGCCCGGCGGATCGGGATGGCGTCCCGCTCGCGGTACAGGCTGGCGTCGTGACGGGGTCCGCTCATGCTCGGGCAAGCTCCTCGAGGTCGATGTGTCCGTTGGCGATGTCGAGGACGGCGTCGATGAGCAGCCGTCGCTCCACGGGTTTGATGCGCTCGTGCAGGGCCGCCTCGGTGTCTCCGGGCAGCACCTCCACGCGCTGCTGGCTGATGATCGGCCCTGCGTCGACGCCGTTGTCGACGACGATGAGGCTGGCGCCGGTCTGCGTCACGCCCGCGGCGAGCGCGTCCCGCACCGCGTGCGCGCCCGGGAACTCGGGCAGGTACGCGGGGTGGGTGTTGATGAGGTCGGGCGAGAGCGCGTCGACCACCCGCGGAGGGACCAGGCGCATGAAGCCGGAGAGGATGGTGAGGTCCGGCTCCCACTGCCGGATCTGCTCCAGCAGAGCGTCGCCCCACTCCTCCCGGCTGGGGTACGAGGTGTACGGCACCGTGAAGGTCGGGATGCCGAAGCGCTCGGCGTGCTCGAAGCCGTCGGCCTCGCGGTCGGCGCCGACGGCGACCACCCGTGCGGGGAATTCGGCGTCCTCCGCGGCCTCCAGCAACGCGCGGAGGTTGGAGCCACCGCCGGAGATCAGCACGACAATCGAGAGCACCCGACCAGCCTACCGGCGGACCGCGGGCCCGAGATGCGCGTCCCGCCCCCTGTGGATAACCGGCTCAGCGCCGCACGCGCGCGCCGACGACCAGCCCGATGACCGCGCCGACCGCGAC
>JAEWJG010000257.1 GCA_023386675.1 Actinomycetes bacterium | reverse complement strand
CGCGGCGGTCGCCGGCAGCACGGTGGGCGCCGCCGTGGGCGCGACAGGCGGGTTCTGCATAAGCACGGGGGCCGCGTCGGTCGCGGCGGCGGCGCCCAGGCTGGCCGGGTCGGACGCTGCAGCGGCGCGGACGTCGCCGCGGCGCAGGGCCTGCGCAGCGCGCGCGAGGTGCGCGGCCGACGCGGGACGGTCGGCGGGGTTCTTCGCGATGCATGCGAAGACCAGGTTGCGGACCGGCTCGGCGACCGTCGCAGGGAGCTCGGGCGGCGCCTCGTTGATCTGCGCCATCGCGATCGCGACCTGCGACTCGCCCGTGAACGGACGGCGGCCGGCGAGGCACTCGTACGCGACGATGCCGAGCGAGTAGATGTCGGTGGTGGGCGAGGCCGGGTGGCCTGACGCCTGCTCCGGGGAGAGGTACTGCACCGTGCCCATCACCTGGCCGGTGGCCGTAAGCGGCACCTGGTCGGCGATCCGGGCGATGCCGAAGTCGGTGATCTTGACGCGTCCGTCCGGCGTGATGAGGAGGTTGCCGGGCTTGATGTCGCGGTGGACCAGGCCGGCTGCGTGGGCGGCGTGCAGCGCGGCGGCGGTCTGGGCGACGATGTCGAGGGTGCGGTCGGTGCTGAGGACGTGCTCCCGCTCCAGGATGCTCGACAGGGCCTCGCCGGGGACGAGCTCCATCACGAGGTAGGCGCTCCCCTCCTCCTCGCCGTAGTCGTAGACGTTGGCGATGCCCTCGTGGTTGACGAGGGCGGCGTGCCGCGCCTCCGCGCGGAACCGCTCGAGGAAGCCGGGGTCGCCGAGGTACTCGTCCTTCAGGATCTTGATGGCGACGGTGCGCCCGATGACGAGATCGGTGGCCTGCCAGACCTCGCCCATCCCGCCGATCGCGATCCGCGACTGCAGCTCGTAACGTCCCCCGAAGGTGAGCCCTGCTGTGGGTCTCATTTATTCAGCACCGCCTCTAGTACTTTCCTCGCGATCGGAGCGGCGATGGAGTTTCCCGTGCCGCTCTGACCCTGTCCACCGCCGTTTTCGACGACTACCGCCACTGCGAACTGGGGATCGTTCGCCGGCGCGAAGCCGGTGAACCACAGCGTGTAGGGGTCGTCCGCCCCGTTCTGCGCCGTACCCGTCTTACCGCCGACCTGAACCCCACCTATTCTTGCATTGCTCGCTACGCCGTGATCGACGCCGTCCACCATCATCTGCTTGACGGTGTCGGCGTTCTCCTGGCTCAGCGGGCGGGAGAATTCCTTGGGCTGGAAGCTCTCCTCGGTCTGTAGATCGGCCGACCGGATGGAGTCCACGAGGTTCGGCGTCATCAGCGTCCCGCCGTTCGCGATGGCCGCGGAGACCATCGCCATCTGCAGGGGTGTAGCCCGGTCATCCTTCTGCCCGAACGAGCCCAGCGCGCGCTCCGCCGCGTCTTCATAGAGCGGGTAGACGCTCTTCTCGACCGGGATGGGGATACTGAGGTCCTGGTTGAAGCCGAACTTGTCCGCCTGGTCCTTGATGACCTCCGGCTTGAGCTGCATGCCCAGCTCGGCGAACGGGATGTTGCAGGACAGGATCTGCGCGGTCGCGATCGACACCGTCGCGCCCGGTCCGCACGTCGTCAGCGAGTCGTTCTTGACGACCGTGGGGGAGTTCGGGAGCGGCAGCGACGCCGGGTTGGGCAGCTGGCTGTCCTTGGTGTACTGGCCGGTGCCGAAGGCGGCCGAGCTCATCACCGGCTTGAACGTCGATCCGGGCGGATTGAGGTTGCCGCCGATGGAGCGATTGATGAGCGGGTCGCCGGGAGCGGCGAGCAGCCCCTGGTAGGCCGCATCGACCGCCTTGCCGTCGTGCGAGGCGAGGGTGTTCGGATCGTACGTCGGCTTGGAGACCATCGCGAGGATCTTGCCCGTCTTGGGCTGCAAGAGGACGACGGCGCCGCGCTGGTCGCCGAGCGCATCCCACGCGGCCTGCTGGGCGACCGGGTCGATCGTGGTCTCGACGGTCGCGCCCTGCGGGTTCTTTCCGGTCAGGATGGCGTTGATGCGGTCGAAGAACTGCGAGTTGGCCGAGCCGCTGAGCTTGGCGTTGAGGGCGCCCTCGAGCCCGGTCGGCTCGCCGTTGATCGGGAAGAAGCCGGTGACGGCCGAGTACAGCGGTCCATTGCTGTACACCCGCTGCCACTTGTAGACGTCGCTCGAAGGAACGGACTGCGCGACCGGCTGCCCCTTCACGAGGATCGCGCCGCGCTGCGCGGAGTAGCTGTCGTTGAGGGCGCGGGTGTTGCGCGCATCCGTGTTGAGGGTGTCCGCCGAGAACACCTGCAGGATGGACGTGGACACCAGCAGCGCAAGGAACATCCCGAGCACGATCGTGCTCACGCGCTTGATCTCACGGTTCATGTCAGCTCACCACCAGCCGGGGTTGATTGCGGACCGTGTCGGACAGGCGCAGCAGGAGCGCCACGATGATCCAGTTGGCCACGAGGGATGATCCTCCGGCGGCCAGGAACGGGGTCGTGAGGCCGGTCAGCGGGATGACGCGGGTCACGCCGCCGATGACGATGAAGCATTGCAGCGCCACCGTGAACGAGAGGCCGACGGCCAGCAGCTTGCCGAAGTCGTCCTGCCCGGCGAAGCCGATGCGCAGGCCGCGCGCCACGAACACGAGGTAGAGCGCGAAGATCGCGAACAGACCGGCCAGGCCGAGCTCCTCGCCGAGGCTCGCGATGATGTAGTCGCTCTGCGAGACGGGCGTGATCCAGGGCTGGCCCTGTCCGAGGCCGGTGCCGATCAGGCCGCCGTGCGCGAGGCCGAAGAGGCCCTGCACCAGCTGGAAGCTGCCGCCCTGCGCGTCGTAGACGTTCTGCGAGAACGGGGTGAGCCAGTTCGCGAAGCGGTCGTGGACGTAAGGCAGGAGCTGGCTGGCGGCGACCGCACCGCCGACGATCAGGAGCAGGCCGAGGATGATCCAGCTGATCCGGGCGGTCGCCACGTAGAGCATCACCAGGAACAGCCCGAAGATGAGCAGACCGGTTCCGAGGTCGCGCTGGAAGACGATCACGGCCATCGCCATCAGCCAGACCACGAGCAGCGGCCCGAGGTCGCGGGCGCGCGGGAACCGGATCCCCAGGAACTTCTTGCCGACCACGGACAGCGAGTCGCGGGTCTGCACGAGATAGCCGGCGAAGAACACCGCCAGGCACAGCTTCGCGATCTCGCCCGGCTGGAAGCTGAAGGGCCCGATCCCGATCCAGACGCGGGCGCCGTAGATCTCCTTGCCGATCCCGGGCAGCATCGGCAGCAGGAGCAGTACCAGCGCCGCGAAGCCGAACAGGTAGGTGTACCGCTGCAGGATGCGGTGGTTGCGGATGAGCACCACGACCAGGATCGCGCAGATGATCGCGATCGCGCTCCAGACGATCTGCTTCACGCCCGCGCTGTCCCACCCGGCGTCCTTGTAGTGGATGTCGATGCGGTAGATCTCGGCGATGCCGATGCCCGTCAGTACGGTCGCGACCGGCAGCAGGAACGGGTCGGCCTGTGGCGCGACAAAACGCAGCGCGATGTGCATCCCGATCACGAGTGCCGAGAGGCCGGCACCGAGGTAGACGAGGGTCAGGTCGATGTGGCCCAGCGCGCCGAGCTGCACCAGGACGACCGCGGCGGCGTTGATCGCGCACGCGATGACGAGGAGGAACAGCTCGAGGTTGCGGAGCTTCGCGGGCAGGCGCAGCCGCTTCACCGGCCCGGTGGCGGTCCGGGGCGGTCTCGCCTGCTGGGGCGCGGCGGTCCTACTGTTGCCGGACATCGCTCAGCTGCTCCACGATCGTCTTCGCCGCCTGGAGGTCGTCGGCGTTGATGGTCTGCTCGACTTGCTGCTGGTCGTAGGCGGGGAGGTCGTCGACTTTCACACTCGACTCCTGGTAGAGGTGCGACAGGCTGATCGGCCCGATGCCCTGCTGCACGCCCTGGTAGATGGCGACCCTGCCGTCGGGCGACATCCCGACGTAGTAGCGGGACTGCGTCCACTGGTACCCGATGAAGATCGCGAGGACGATCGCCACGACGAGGAGGATCAGCCCGATCATCCAGGTGAGGCGCCGTCGGCGGGCGCGACGGGCATCCTCTTCGATGAGCTCGTCGAGGTAGTCCTCGGACTGTGGCTCGAAGTGCGTGGGCCCGGTGGCCGGGCGGATGGGGTGCAAGCGCAGGCCGGGAAGGCGCGCCGCACGGGTGGTCGGCTTCGGCTCGGCGCCGAACTGCAGCGGGGAGGCGGCGGAGCCGACCGTCACCGGGTCCTTCACGACCTCGCCGCGCGCGGTGTCCGCGATGTCGAGGATCACCGCGGTGACGTTGTCCGGGGCTCCGGCATCCAGGCTCAGCTTGAGCAGCCGCTCGGCGACCTGCTTCGGCCCCTCCTTCGACGCCAGCGCGGCGAGCAGGTCGTCGTGCTTGACGACGCCGCTCAGTCCGTCGGAGCAGATCAGCCAGCGGTCGCCGGGCTTCGTGTCGAGCGTCCAGGTGTCGATCTCGGGAGACGCGTCCACATCGCCCAGCACGCGCATCAGCACCGAGCGGCGGGGGTGGACCATCGCCTCCTCCTCGGTGATCCGGCCGGAGTCGACCAGTCGCTGCACGAAGGTGTGGTCGGTGGTGACCTGCTTCAGCTCGCCGTCGCGGAACAGGTAGATACGGGAGTCGCCGATGTGGGCGAACGCGATCTGGTCGCCGACGCGGACCATCGCGCTCACCGTCGTGCCCATCCCGGTCAGCTCCGGATGCTCGAACACGGTCTCGGCGAGCAGCGAGTTCGCGGCGATCAGGGCGGACTGCAGGGCGAACTCGGCCTCGGAGGGCGACGCGTACTCGCGGTCGGCCTCGCGGATGCGGTTGACGGCGATGGCGGACGCGACATCGCCTCCGGCGTGACCGCCCATGCCGTCGGCGACGACGAACAGGTCCCGTCCGGCATAGCCGGAGTCCTGGTTGTTCGAGCGGATCTTCCCGACGTGGGAGAGCGCCGCCGCCTTGTTCGCCGCCACGGGTTACCGCCGCAGCTCGAACGTGGTCGTGCCGATCTTGATCGGCGTATCGAGCGGGACCTGGGTCGGGACGGTCACCCGGCGGCCGTCGAGGAACGTGCCGTTGGTGGAGTCGAGATCCTGGATCATCCACTCGTCGTTCCAGAGGAGCAGGCGGGCGTGGTGGGTGGAGGTGTAGTC
>JAEWJG010000215.1 GCA_023386675.1 Actinomycetes bacterium | reverse complement strand
GGCTCCACCGCTCCCCGGGGGGCGGCCCGGGGGGGGCGGCCCGCTTCGTCGTTCCCAGCCCGCGTTCAGGCGGGGCGTCCGGACTAGGCTGGGCGCGTGCAGCTGATCGGACTCACCGGCGGGATCGCCTCCGGCAAATCGACCATCGCCTCCCGCCTCGCCTCCCACGGCGCCGTCGTGGTGGACGCCGACCGCATCGCCCGTGAGGTCGTGGAGCCGGGCACCCCCGCCCTCGCCGCCATCGCCGAGCGGTTCGGTGACGGGGTGATCGGGCCGGACGGCACCCTCGACCGGCCCGCACTCGGCGCGATCGTGTTCGGCGACGCGGAAGCGCTGCAGGCGCTCAACGGCATCACGCATCCCGCCGTCATGGCCGCGTCGACTGCGCGCTTCCGCGCAGCGGGGGAGGCGGACCCGGACGCGATCGTCGTCTACGACGTGCCCCTGCTGGTCGAGTCGGCCAACGAGTACCGATTCGACCGCGTCGTCGTCGCGCACACCGACGCCGAGACCCGCATCCAGCGCCTGGTGGAGCTGCGCGGCATGGACCGCGCAGAGGCCGAGCGCCGGATCCGGTCGCAGGCCTCCGACGACGAGCGCCTGGCCGTCGCGGACGTCGTCATCGACACCGGCGGCACCCTCGCGCACACGCGGGAGCAGGTCGATGCGCTCTGGGAGCAGCTGCGCGCTGCATCCTGAGCGACCGGCGTTCCGCTGTGAGCGAGAGCCGGCCGCAGTGTCGGTGGTCGTTCCTAGACTGGAGGCATGCTTCCCACGCGCTCCGTCCGTCCCTTCGAGGTCGTCAGCGAGTACTCGCCGAGCGGTGACCAGCCGCAGGCCATCGCCGAGCTCGCGGGCCGGATCAACGCGGGCGAGACCGACGTGGTGCTGCTCGGCGCGACCGGAACAGGCAAGTCGGCGACGACCGCCTGGCTGATCGAGCAGGTGCAGCGCCCGACGCTCGTGCTCGCGCACAACAAGACGCTCGCCGCCCAGCTCGCCAACGAGTTCCGGGAGCTGCTCCCGAACAACGCGGTCGAGTACTTCGTCTCGTACTACGACTACTACCAGCCCGAGGCGTACGTGCCGCAGACGGACACCTTCATCGAGAAGGACTCGTCGATCAACGCCGAGGTCGAGCGGTTGCGCCACTCCACCACCAACTCGCTGCTGAGCCGTCGAGATGTGGTCGTGGTCTCCACCGTGTCCTGCATCTACGGTCTCGGTGCGGCGGAGGAGTACCTGGAGGCGATGGTCGCGCTGCAGGTCGGCCAGAACGTCGGGCGCGACGCGCTCATCCGTCGCTTCGTCAACATGCAGTACGAGCGGAACGACGTCGACTTCTCGCGCGGCAAGTTCCGCGTGCGCGGCGACACGATCGAGATCATCCCGGTCTACGAGGAGCACGCCATCCGGATCGAGCTGTTCGGCGACGAGATCGAGGCGCTGTACTCGCTGCACCCGCTGACCGGCAATGTGATCGCCAAGCTCGACGCGGTCTCCGTCTTCCCGGCGACGCACTACGCCGCGAGCCCGGCGACCATGCAGCGAGCGATCGGCACCATCCAAGAGGAACTGCACGAGCGCCTGCAGGAGTTGGAGCGCGAGGGCAAGCTGCTGGAAGCCCAGCGGCTGCGCATGCGCACCCAGTTCGACCTCGAGATGATGGAGCAGATCGGCTTCTGCTCGGGCATCGAGAACTATTCGCGCCACATCGACGGCCGGCTGCCCGGCGAGGCGCCGCACTGCCTGCTCGACTACTTCCCGGACGACTTCCTCGTCGTGATCGACGAGTCGCACGTGACGGTTCCGCAGATCGGCGCCATGTACGAGGGTGACGCGTCGCGCAAGCGGACGCTGGTGGAGCACGGGTTCCGTCTGCCGAGCGCGCTCGACAACCGGCCGCTGCGCTGGAACGAGTTCAAGGACCGCGTCGGCCAGACGGTGTATCTGTCCGCGACGCCCGGCAAGTACGAGCTCGGCATCGCCGACGGCGTGGTGGAGCAGATCATCCGTCCGACAGGTCTGGTCGACCCCGAGATCGTCGTCAAGCCGACGAAGGGGCAGATCGACGATCTGCTGGAGGAGATCCGCTTGCGCGTCGAGCGTGACGAGCGCGTCCTCGTCACGACGCTCACCAAGAAGATGGCCGAGGAGCTGACCGACTTCCTCGCGGAGGCCGGGGTCAAGGTGCGCTACCTGCACTCTGATGTCGACACCCTGCGGCGCGTCGAGCTGCTCACCGAGCTGCGCGCCGGCGTCTACGACGTTCTGGTCGGCATCAATCTGCTGCGAGAGGGACTCGACCTCCCCGAGGTGTCTTTGGTGGCGATCCTGGACGCGGACAAGGAGGGCTTCCTCCGCTCGTCGACCTCGCTGGTGCAGACGATCGGCCGCGCCGCCCGAAACGTCTCGGGCCAGGTGCACATGTACGCCGACGTACTCACCGACTCGATGAAGAACGCGATCGAGGAGACCGACCGCCGCCGCGCGAGGCAGATCGAGTACAACCGCGTCAACGGGATCGACCCGCAGCCGCTCCGCAAGCGCATCGCCGACATCACCGACATCCTGGCGCGGGAAGAGGCCGACACCGCCCGGATGCTGGCCGGTCGCGAACAGAAGCGCAAGAGCCCCACGCCGAACCTGCGCAACGGCGGCATCGCCGCGCAGGGCGCCGCAGAGCTCGAAGGCATCATCGCCGACCTCAACCAGCAGATGCTGGCTGCCGCCGGTGAGTTGAAGTTCGAGCTGGCGGCACGGTTGCGCGACGAGCTCTCCGACCTGAAACGCGACCTGCGGCAGATGGAGAAGGCCGGCCACCTGGGCTGACGCCTCCGGGTCGGCGACGCGCACGGCGCATCCGCGGGTTACGGTGTCAGGGTGGCTTCGAGGACGACGGGACGCCGGCGCTCGACCTTCGCGGTATGCGCCGTGCTGGTCGGCGTCGCGGTCGTCGCCGTCGCGTTCCAGGGCGCCCCGCAGTTCGCCGGGCCACGCATGTACCTGCCGCCCGCCCCGGTCGGCACCGCTCCTCCGCCGCAGCTCTCCGGCAGCCCCGAACGGCAGCAACAGACGCAGGTGCTGCGCGTGGATCTGTCGTGGCTGCTGTTCGCGCTCATCGTGCTCGCGGTCGTCATCGCCCTCGCACTGCTCTGGCGTCTCCGCCGCCGGCCTGCGCCACCGCGTGAGCTGCCGCCGCTGATCGCCATGACCGACGCGGAGGTGCGGGACGCGCATCCCGAGCCCGAGCGCCCCGCCGAACCCGAGCACGTGCGCCGCGGGCTCGACCGCGCGTCCGCCGAACTCGCCGACGCCCGCGAGCCCCGCGACGCCATCGAGCGGGCCTGGGTCGGGCTGGAGGAAGGCGCGGCCGACTCGGGTGTCCGCCGGCTCCCGGCGGAGACGCCGGCCGAGTTCACGGCCCGGGTGCTCGCCCGCGTGGCGGCGGACCGGGACGCCGCCCAGCGTTTCCTCACCCTGTACCAGCGGGCG